>JABMSC010000213.1 GCA_013204685.1 Candidatus Omnitrophota bacterium
CGGAATCTCAAATCACAAATTCCAAACTTTTCCTTTTGGAGCATTGGAATTTCGTTTTTGGGATTTGTTTCGCTCGGCCTTTGGCCTCGCGGCCCCTGTAAGTGTAGCATCGGGTATAACACGGTGTCGAATTTCGGATTTCTGATTTCGCATTTACACTACTCTGCCCTCACTCCGGCAAATCCTCTATGCTCCTCAGCGTCGCCGTTACCCGTCCGAAGGGTATCCATACTATCCCATACAAGGGGTATCTGTTCTCATCCGCAGAAAAATAAAAACGGCCCTTTCCCTTTTTCCACCTTTTTGAATTAAGCTCAACATAAGGCCTGAGCATAAATGCAGGAAAAGTCCCCAAGTGGGGGAGCCCCACGGCATTAACATTTTCGATCTTACCATATACTTTATAATTCTTCTCGTTTAGATTTATCGTCATCGAAATTAGTTCTTCGGGTTCAAGCGGCAAGGTTGTAAACCGGCATGCCGCGCTCAAGGGATCCTGCACGTCTTTTTCTATTTTACACCGCTTAACCGATCCATCTGTAAGATTAGTGTATATTGCCTCCAGCGCATCGAAGTCATATTCTACTATTAGGTGCTTACGATAGTTGCCTTCTTTCCTGTCAGCCTCATAACGGAGACTTGTCATTGTTTGAGCATCTACGTAAGAAGTGTAAGTGTCCTCGACTCTGTATATTTTAGAAAGAAACTTATTTGATTCGGTGACAACTTTGGCTATGTATATGCCTTTGCCTTGATATTTTTCAATGCCTCTGCTCTCTGCGGTAATTCTGCCTACAGGAATGTTGTTCCAGGCTATTAAATATGTGAGCCGCTTCCGGGTCTTGAAACCAGGACCGGTGGCCATTACTGTAAGTATCTCATCCTGGGAGACATCTTTTATGGCTTTGATAGACCTCACCCTGCCTGTTGTCGAACACCCGGGAAGAACAGCTAACAAACAGATCACTGAAAGAATTATTTGTATTATTTTCATATAATATATTATAATTGTTTTCTCGCAGCAATACAATATAGTGTTGCTATAAAAACAGCAGGAGCACTCATGAACAATTTTTTAGACCTGGCAAATGCCAGAAGAAGCACAAGGGTTTTTGACGGGCGCGGCATAAAACGTGAGGATCTTGAATTATGCGCAGAAGCTGCGCGGCTTGCCCCATCAGCCTGCAACTCACAGCCATGGAAATTCATAATAATAGATGACCCTCACGCAAAAGAAGCTGTTATAAAAGATACCCTTTCGGGGATTTACAAAATGAACTCTTTCTCTAAAGACGCGGGAGCATTTATTGCCATAATATCGGAGAAGATGAAGTTTCCCGCCTGGATGGGCGGAAAGGTGAGAAACACCGATTTTAGAAGAATTGATATAGGTATAGCCTGCGCCCATCTCGTCCTTCAAGCCCGAGAGCTCAACATAAAGACGTGTATCCTTGGATGGTTCAATGAAGGAAGGTTGAAAAAGATACTTTCCATACCATTCTGGAAAAAGATAGAGCTCGTGATCGCTATGGGATACAACGATTCAGAGGAGTGCCCCGAGAGGCGGCTTAAGGATAAAAGTGAAGTGGTGGGGTTTAATAAATATTAACGGATCAGGGTAACAAGAAAATAAGTGCTGAGTGCCGGGTGCTGGGCATCAAACGCAGCACTCAGCACTCCGAACCCAGCACTAAATAAGCAACGCGCACTAACAACTATGAACTTGCCCCCTACAACACGCCTGCGAAAGCGAGCGCAGCAACTGTTTTAGAATCGTTTATCCTGCCGGATAAGAAAAGCTTCCTCACCTCAAGCGCTGTCAAGAGTTTGAGCCTTATGAGCTCATCCTCATCCAACTCTTTCTCCCCGCGGCAAGTACACTCGGCTTCGAATATATGGATTTTTTCGTTACAAAAACCCGGGGTGGTATATATGAACCCTATCTTCTTAAGTTTGCTAACTCCGTAACCGGTCTCTTCGGACACTTCTCTTTTTGCGCATTTGTAAGGCGTCTCGTTCACCTCAAGAGTGCCCGCGGGTAACTCCCAGATGTATTTCCCTATAACTGCTCTATATTGTCTGATAAAAACTATTCTCTTCCCCAGGCGGGGAACCACGAGGACTGCTCCGGGATGGTCAATTTCTTCGATGTATGCTTTTTTGCCGTTGGGGAGGGTCTTTTTTCCTTTAAATACTTTCAGAAGACGTCCGCTAAAGACAGGGCTTCGCTTGCACTGACGCTGCATTCTCAGTTATTCCCCTACTTTTTTTATGGCGAGATTCAAAACCTTCAACATTACCACCTTCTCCAGATAAATAAGGCTGAAGGGTTTTATTATATAGTCGTCTGCTCCCAGCTTAAATGCTTCTTCTATGACATCCTCATCCGCTATGCTGGTCATCATTATGACTCTTGTTTCCGGGGCAATTTCCTTGATCTCTTTAAGAACCTGTATTCCGTCCTTCCCCCAGCCCAGCTTGATGTCCAGCAAAACAATAATGGGTTTTTCTTTCTTGAGCACCTTAATGGCGGCCTTACCGCTGGTGGCTTGAGCAACCTCGTAGTTCTTGCCGGTAAAGAAATCATGCAAAAAAGACACTATTCCGACCTGGTCGTCTACCACAAGTATTTTCATATGGTCAGCATTTTTATTCATTTTATTCTATTAGACAAGTTTAAACCACATCACTCACATGAAAGTATACATAATACTTAAATATTAATCAAATTAAAATTATAAATAAGCCACTCCACTGATCTTCTCAGGTGTTAAATACATAAAAAAAGGGAGCCATAGGGCTCCCTTTTCTCTGATAATTTTGTTGAGCGCATGTTATTCTTTGATATACTTCAGGATCTCTTCATCCTTTTTCTCTTCCCACTCTTTCTTGAAATCAGATTTATGTTTCGTCTTAAGAGCAGGCATTATTGTGGATGTGTTCTTGAATCCTACTTGCATCGAAGCCTGCCCCTTATCATCCTCGGCAACCGGAGTAACCTTGATAAGAAGCGAAGAAAAGACAAGCACAGTTACGATAGAAGCGACTGTGTATTTCTTCACCCTGTGGGACCAAAGAGATATTGTCTTACATCTCATATCAACACCGAAGTCGACGTCACCCTTCAGGTAGTCGCCCGCTATGTTGCTGGCCTCTTCAGAATCCGAAGCATCACAAATGATCTCGATTAAAGTTCTGTACTTCACTTTAATACCCCCATGAATTATGATTATTTTCCTTACTTTTATATCCTTTACAAGTTTACCTCGCTTACCGCGTAATGTCAACTAGCTTTTTGAAACCTTTACGAATGAGCTCAATCATACCTGTATATATAGGAATACAAATGATAGCAATAATCTATGATTTTTTTCGGCTAACTTTTGACAAAAAAGTGCAATATTTTAACTTTTTTAAGTATAACAACAGCGGGCAAAAAGTAGTGTAATTGTTGATAAATAAAAGGTATAAAAGAGGTCAAAATACCGCTTAAACGTGGTAAAAATAGGATTTGTATGTTGTTAGGAAACGTTCTGGTGGGAGACAAAAACATGAACTACCACATAACTCAAAACCTTATGGTGCTGAGTCTAATATGGAGCTATTTTATTTCTTCATCATTGCTCAACAAGCTGCTCATTTCATCATGTATCAATCTATTTGTAGCTAATATCTCTTTATTGAATATATCAAAACGTGCGCCCTCAAGCGTTGTAACTTTGCCGCCGGCTTCCCTTGCGATCAATTCACCGGCTGCAGTATCCCATGGGCTAAGACCCAGCTCCCAGAAACCATCAAATCTTCCGCATGCAACGTAGCAAAGATCAAGAGCCGCTGAACCAAGCCTTCTAACGGCCTGTGCCTTGCTTATCATCGTTGCGAAGTTCTCAATATTTGCGATCTTGCCTTCGATGCTGTAAGCAAACCCGGTAACGATCAAAGACTCACTCAGACTTTTTGCTTTTGAAACATTAATTTTCTTCCCGTTCAAAAAAGCGCCTTTGCCCTCTTCTGCTGTAAAAAGTTCATTTTTGTTCGGGTCAAAAATAACACCGATCTTTACCGAATCTCCGTGATACACGGCTATTGAAGTGCAAAATATCGGCAGCCCATGCGTAAAGTTAGTAGTCCCATCGAGTGGATCGACAACCCACCTGTAAGCATTACCCTGTGAATGTTCGCCGCTTTCCTCGGCAAGTATAGAATGTTCCGGAAACTCTTTTTGTATGGCCCCAAGAATGATTTTTTCACTTCCCTTGTCCACATCAGTAACAAGATTAGTAAAAGCGCCCTTATGAGAGATTTCTTTCAGTTTCCCGACGTGTTCAAGAACATAATTTCCTGCATCCTGAGCCGCTTTTTCGGCAACCGCCTTTATCTTGCTCAGATCTTCCATACCTTATCCCCGCGTCTCACTTTCTTTTTCACTTTTATAGCCGCTTCTTCGCCCCTGGAAGCTGTTTCTATTGTCTCATGCTCAAGCTGCATAGAGTTTACCTTTTCCTTGAAATCCGTAGTAAACCCCTTGATCCTGATCTCATCACCGATGGATAATTTGTCTTTTTCTACCTTTATTACCGCCACTTTGAGTTTTCCGAAATAATGTATAACTTCTCCTACAAGAATGCCCTGGTCCTGTGGATCGCGCTTTTTAAATAAAAATCCAAACACCATATCACACCTCCATTTGTTTTGGTAAGGCAAAATCAGCACTTAACAATAAAAAGTATTGATTGCTAATTTTAAATTGCTAAATTTGCATTGCTAAATAAAACCGTCCCTCCTCCGCAACCCTCCAAGCGGACACTCCCTGCACAGCGGATCTTTCTTTTTGCAAAAATTCTTAGCTGCTTCAACTAAAAGCGCATGAAACTGGTTCAGCTTTCGAATACTTCTTGGAAAATTTTTATGCACAAAACTTTGGATCTCATCATAAGCAGCGTCATGGCCGATCAGGCCATGTCTTGAAAATATCCTCCTGGTATAGGCATCTACTACAAATACCGGCTTGCCCAAAGCATACACCAGAATAGAATCTGCTGTTTCCGGACCGACACCTTTAACTTCCAGGAGTTTTTCCCTGAGGTTCTCAAGTCCTTCTTTTTTAAGCTTATCGAGCTTCCCCCCGCATTCGCGGGTAATAAAGAGACTTATTTCTTTTAAGCGATCCGCCTTTAGGCGGTGATACCCTGAAGAACGTATGTATCGGGCAAGACGCCCTTTGTCCATATTAGCGATCTTTGAAGGACTTAACGCTTTCTTTCTCTTAAGCACATCAATTGCTTTTTCAACATTCTTCCAGGAAGTGTTCTGTGTTAATATCGCGCCGATCATCACTTCAAAATCACTTTCCGCCGGCCACCACTTAAGATCTCCAAAATGGTCGTTAAGCAAACTGTATATCTTGTTGATCTTCCCCTTGAGTTCCGGTCCATTACCCATCCCTTACCCCTTAAACCTTATCCCTATTGAACTCCTGCGCCATCCGTATCCGCTCGCTG
This sequence comes from Candidatus Omnitrophota bacterium, assembly GCA_013204685.1. Taxonomy (GTDB): domain Bacteria; phylum Omnitrophota; class Gorgyraeia; order Tantalellales; family Tantalellaceae; genus JABMSC01. The sequence goes on from JABMSC010000213.1 coordinate 5,502, forward strand.
ATAGGCGGATGGTTGTACAGAAAGACCTTCTTCAGCCATGATGGGTCAGTGTCTGCCAGATTCATCTCTGCCAGTTTTTTCATAACCGAAACAAATGCATCGGCGTCACCGGTAAGCTTAAGCGTGAACCCATCCGCCTGGCGTTCAAGCACGCGAGAGAAAAAATTCTGCGCGGGCATCAAAATGATCCCAAATATTGATAATAACAGAACCAGAAAAGGCAAAATATAAAGATCTGTAAGACCACTCGCTCCCATCACTGAGGTGATCGCTTCAGCCGTTCGGGAAAGAATAAAAAACCCCAGGAGCGTCACAATTGCTGAAAACGTAAGGAGCTGCCAGATGTGCTTCTTCCTGAAATGTCCGAATTCGTGAGCGGCTACTGAGACCACCTCTCTCAAACTGAAATCATCAATAAGCGTGTCTGTAAATATTACTTTCCGGGTTTTTCCCAGCCCCACTAATGCGGCATTTGCCTTTTTGGTCTTTCGGCTATAGTCTATCTGACAAACATCAACAAGATCAACTCCCGCATTTTTTGCAAGATCCATTATGGAATCCTTAAGAACCCCGTCATCTATAGTCTTATATTTGAAGAACAGCGGAATAAGGAGTACCGGCATGAGCCTGGTAAGCACGATCGTGAAAAAGACCCATCCCGCCGCAGAGATAACCCACCACGCATCGGGAAAATTCCTTAAGATCGCATAGAAAACGATAATGCAGCCCAGGGATACGACAAAAGAGAGAACCGCCGACTTACCTTCATCTAGAAACCATTCTCCGGGGCTCTGATTGGAAAGCAAAAAACGCTTTTCAACAATAAAAGAACTTAAAAAACGCAACGGCAGATCAATGATGTACATAAAGAATAAAAATGCGCAGGAAAATATCAGGCAGGTAATATAGAAATTGGCGCTTGAAGCGGAAGCAAATTCAGAGACAGGGCGTGCGAGTAAAAATTGAAAAATAACAAGTGATAAAAAAGAAAGGCCAAGGTCCGCAATGAAGAAACGCGTTTTTACCGCGGAATATCTCCTGGACTTTTCCGAAGCGTTTTCCGCGTTCATGCATAGCCCCCTTGGCCTTTTGTTCTCTCGAAAATTACTTTTTTGAAGATGATTTTTTCTTTTTTCCGATTTTAGTTATACTTGAAAGTTTTTTCTTTATCTTATCACCTTCTGTATCCAGCTTTTCGAGGCGTTTCTTATATTTCTCAAGCGAAGAAGCGCTGATGTCGGTTCCCTTTTTGATCCTATCAGACACATCTTTTCCGATCTCGTGGTAAAGCCTTTCTTTTTGCAGATTCTTCATCTGTATTTCAACATGCTTCTGGGCTATTCTATACATCTTGGCAATATCCTCTTCTGCCGCTTTCATGGCTTTCGAGAGCTGCTCCCCGGTCTTCTTCATAACCGGCTGATACTTCTTTAACAGTTTGTCCATATTGTTCTTTTTTAC
>JABMSC010000214.1 GCA_013204685.1 Candidatus Omnitrophota bacterium
CTTGGGGGCACACCACAAACTTTGCGATGATTTAAGCGTGTGGTGTGTCCCCAAGTGGCACGTCCCCATATAATATTTATATTGTAATTATACCCTAAGCATTGTTATAATAATACGCTTTAACTATCTCGAGGAGAATACATGCTGAGACCTGAAGATTTTTTTAATCTTAGAGAAACTAAGTTTTTCGGGCTTTTTGATGGCGTTGAATATGTATGGGAAGCTCTTAATAATATCAAAGGGTTTATTGGGAACATAATATCCCCCAACATATCTCTGGCATTAAAAGAAGGCAGATCTGTAAAGAACACAGTAGTTTTGCATAAGGGCAGGATCATTGACTCAGGCTTTTCCATTGAGGGGGGCGACGTATCCAAGGGGGAGCTCGTTGTCAAGGTAGAAGACGAAGTCCTTACCGGTGCATCTGTTATATATGCAGGTGCGGTTTTAATGGATGAAGCTATAGAAGTTGGTGAAGGCAGCGTGATAGAGCCCGGTGCTCTTATAAAAGGTCCCACAATAGTAGGAAATAATACAGAAATCAGACAGGGGGCATATATAAGAGGAAATGTTCTTATCGGAGAGGGATGTGTCGTGGGCCACACGACAGAGATCAAATCCTCCGTTATGCTGGGCGGGAGTAAAGCGGGACATTTTGCTTATATCGGGGATAGCATTCTTGGCAGGGCTAATCTTGGAGCAGGAACAAAACTTGCCAATTTAAAAATAGTGGATACCCCGGTGACTTTAAAAATAGATGAAAAGAAATATGATACGGGTCTCCGCAAGTTCGGGGCTATTTTAGGGGACGGGGTCGAGACCGGATGTAATTCTGTTACAATGCCGGGAACGCTTTTGTCGAAGGGAGTTTTAATCTATCCGAACACAACAGTAAGCGGCTATTGCGCTTCGAATGTGATGGTTAAATTAAAACAGGATCAGGAAAAACTAACAAAGAGGGTATAAATGGGCAGATTATTCGGAACTGACGGTATAAGAGGTATAACAAATAAAGAACCTATGACTTCAGAAACCGCTCTTAGGGTGGGGCAGGCCGTGGGTTATTTTTCCAGGAGGGAAGGCAATCATCCCAGGATAATCATCGGGAAAGATACGCGCCTCTCCGGATATATGCTTGAAAGTGCTATGACTTCCGGTATAACCTCAATGGGAGCGGATGTAATCCTTGTCGGCCCCATGCCGACTCCCGGCATAGCATTTATTACCGAGAACATGGACGCTGATTGCGGTATAGTCATATCGGCTTCGCACAATCCCTTTGAAGACAACGGGATAAAAATATTCTTTGCCGAAGGTCTTAAACTTACCGACAAGCAGGAACATGATATGGAGGAGCTGATCGCCTCCGGTAAACTGCCGGGACTCTTATCTCCTCCTTCTAAGATAGGTAAGGTTTGGAAGGAAGAAGACGCCCGCGGAAGATACATAGTATTTTTAAAACATACCTTTCCGAGAAATATGAACCTGGAAGGGATAAAGGTAGTTCTTGATTGCGCCAATGGTGCCACTTACAGAGTTGCGCCGATGATCTTCAGTGAAATGAAGGCAGAAACTGTCAGCTTAAACGTAGACCCCGATGGTGAGAATATAAATCTTGATTGCGGCGCGCTTCATCCTGAAGAGATGGCAAAAAGGGCAGTTCAGGAAAAAGCGGATGTTGGTTTTGCGTTTGACGGCGACGGAGATAGATTCATTGCATCGGATGAAAAAGGTAATATCGTCACGGGCGATCAGATACTTGCCGTTTGCGCGAAACACATGAAAGAAGAGGGCACATTGAAGAACAATGTGGTCGTCTCAACCATTATGAGCAATCTGGGTCTATCGCTTGCTCTTAAAGAGATGGGCATTGAAAACGTAAAAGCCAAAGTGGGAGATAGATACGTTTTTGAGGAGATGAAGAAATCGGGAGCAGTTCTGGGCGGGGAAGATTCCGGGCACGTAATATTCCTGGATCACCACAGAACCGGGGACGGGATACTGGGAGCCTTGCAGTTGCTTGCTGTGATGAAAAAGACCGGTAAACCTCTCTCGGAATTAACGAAAGTCATGCAGGTGTTTCCGCAGGTTCTTATCAACATTGACGTGAAAGAAAAACCGGATCTTGATGATATACCGGAAATAATAGAAGCGGTTAAAAAAGTGGAAGATGAATTTACCGATAAGGGGAGGGTTCTTCTCAGATATTCGGGTACACAGAATATGTGCCGGGTGATGGTCGAAGGTCCCACTGAACGGGACACCAAAGCGGCGGCAGAAAAAATAGCTAATGTAGTCAAGACGCGTCTCAGTTAAATTAAAGGAGCAGAACATGGCAAATGAAACGGTTTTTAAGAGATATAAAGGAAATCCGATCATAACAGCGAAAGCGGTACCCCGCGCCAACAGTATACATAATAGCGCGATCGTACCTTTTGAAAACGGTTATGCCGGTGTTTTCAGAGTGGATGAGATAGACTTTAATTTTACAATGCATGTAGGTTTTAGTAAGGACGGCATTAACTGGGACATAGACCCCGATGCCTTAAATATGGAATGTGATGATGAGTATCTCAGGATAAAAGAAAGAACCTACGATCCACGCCTGACGAAAATAGATGACACGTATTATTTTACATGGTGCCTTGATTCTCCTCAGGGACCGCTTATTGGTCTGGCCACGACAAAAGATTTTAAGACATTCTATCAGAAAGAAAATATTACGATCCCGTCCAACCGCAACTGTGTTATTTTTCCCCGTAAGATAGGCGGCAACTTTGCAATGCTGAGCCGGCCGAGCGATCTGGGACATACGCCTTTCGGAAGCATGTTTTATTCGGTAAGTCCGGATATGACGCTCTGGGGAAAACACCGTTTTGTCTTTGAGACAACAAGAAGCAGCTGGCAGTCAACAAAAATAGGGCCGGGGCCTGCCCCCATAGAAACAGATGCGGGGTGGCTCTTGATTTACCACGGGGTGTGGACAAGCTGTAACGGATATCTTTATTATGCGGGCGGGGCGCTTCTTGATATCGAAGAGCCATGGAAGGTATTATACCGCACAAAGGATTACCTGCTTGCTCCTACAGAACTGTATGAGCGGGTAGGCGATGTGCCGAATGTTGTTTTTCCAAGTTCCGCTGTTGTGGAGAAGGGCAACATGCGGTTGTATTACGGATGTGCTGATACATGTATTTCGATGGCCGAAGCTAAAATGGATGAGGTCATAGATTTCGTGAAAACACATAGCTATTAATAGGGGCTATACTTATTATATATAAGCATTACTGCTTGAAATCATTTTGGCCCATATGCTATAATACGCTCCAAATAGGGTGCCCGCATAGCTCAGTTGGTAGAGCAACTGACTCTTAATCAGTGGGTCCA
>JABMSC010000215.1 GCA_013204685.1 Candidatus Omnitrophota bacterium
GACATTAATTCTCTGAAAAAGTTCTGGAATTCGCTGGGAGCGGAAGTTGATGTGATAACCCCTGAAGAACATGACAGTATTCTTGCGTTTACGAGCCATCTTCCCCACATTGCAGCATATGCGCTGGCGGGTCTCATGGAAAGCAAATATAAGAAATATGCATCAACCGGATTTAAGGATACAACACGTATTGCTTCATCTGATCCGGTCTTGTGGAGTGATATTTTTATGAGTAATCGTGATAATACCCTCCTGGCTATAAAACAGTTTAAAGAGGTTGTTTCACGCATTGAAAATAAGATCCGTGAAAACCTGAAAGACGATCTCAAGGGTGAACTGAAAAGTTGCAAAGAAAAAAGAGATGAGCTTGTTTAAAAAATCAGAAGCAATATCTATTGACGGACCTGCGGGAAGCGGTAAAAGCACTGTCTCAAGGCGTGTAGCGGAAAAACTCGGGTTTGCATATATTGATACCGGGGCGATGTACAGGGCGCTTACATTGAAAGTGATGAATGAAGGCATCAGCTTTGACGACGAAGAAAAGATCACGGAATTATCCCATGATCTTGACCTTAAGCTTATTCCGACAACTGAAGGCAAGTGCACAATACGCGTAATACTTGATGGTAAAGATGTGAGCGAAGCTATAAGGGAGCTGGGTGTTACGCGTAATGTTAAGCATGTCGCACGCATAGCGTCTGTCCGGAAAAACATGGTCAAGTTGCAGAGGCGCATGGTTTCAAATCTTGACGGCGCCGTAATGGAAGGAAGAGATATAGGGACCGTAGTGCTTCCGGGTGCAAAATATAAATTTTATGTGGACGCTTCGTTCGATGAAAGAGTTATTAGGCGCCTCAAAGAATTGGCGGCAAAAGGAAAGGTAGTAACGAGAGAGGAAGTGGCTGAAGATCTGAAGCAAAGAGATCACACTGATAAGACACGTAAAGTAGGGCCCTTAAAAAAAGCAGATGACGCTATTTTCGTGGATACTACCGACATGACGATAGATGAGGTTGTGGACGAGGTCGTTGGTTATATGAGGAATTCACTCCGTTAGAGATCTCGAAGAAATTTCTAACGGAACTCAGCACTGAACAAACAATGTTAGATATCAACCCGACATACAGGATCTCACAGCTTTTATTTGAGGGGACAGCCAGGGTTCTTTTTAAGCTTAAGGTTTCCGGGCGCGAAAACGTACCAAAGCGTCCATATGTTGTTATTTCAAATCATAATAGTTACCTGGATCCTGCACTTATTGGAATAGTGTGCAGGGGGGACCATGTGGATTTTATGGCCAAAAGGGAACTTTTTGGTGAGCCTTTTTTCGGGAGTTGGGCGCGAGCGGTGGGTGCGATCCCCCTGAACCGTGATGACAGCTTGGGAAGCGGTCTGAAGGAATCCATTAAACGGATCAAAAGAGGACGTGTAATATCTATGTTTCCTGAAGGGACACGTTCCCTTGATGGGAGTATTCAGCGCGCTCAAAAAGGGGTGGGGTTCTTAATAGGAAAAGCGGATATCCCGGTTCTGCCGATCTATATTAAAAATTCCGGGATAGCGCTGACTAGCGATGGCAAGATCAATCGCGGAACAAGTGTTGCAGTTTATGCAGGCAAAACCATATCGCCGGACGATCCTAGACTGGCGGGATATAAGGCAAAAAAGGATTATCAGGCGATCGCAGATATGGCAATGGAAAGTGTTACTGAACTTAAAGAAAGATGTGATGCTGAAAAGGAAGAGGAGATAAAAGGAGTTGAATCTTTCGCTGAAAAACGGTAAAATATGTGTTCCAAAAATCTTATAAAAGGAGTTGATTGAAAGATGGTTATTAGAAATAACGAGAACAGAGTAGACAACAATCTTGATGAAATGGACAAAGAGCTTGCTCAAATGTATGAGGATAGTATTATCGATGTCACGGAAGGCCAGATATTGAAGGGAAAGGTCATACAGATCGGTGAAAAGGAGGTTCTGGTCGATATTGGATACAAGTCCGAGGGCACTGTGCCAAGAGCGGAAATATCGGATATAGAAGAACTTCAGATCGGTGACGATATCGATGTTATGCTTGAATCCAAAGAGGATGATGACGGCATGGTCGTTCTTTCACACGAGAAGGCAAGAAGACTAAAGAGCTGGCAGGATATCATTGAGAACCATAACGAAGGCGATATTATCGAAGGGAAAGTGTTCAGGAAGGTTAGAGGCGGATTTATGGTTGATATTGGCATGCAGGCCTTTCTTCCGGCAAGTTTATCGGTAATGCAGGAATTTGGGAATGCAGATAACCTGCTCACTAAAAAACTGAAATTCACCATAGTTAAAATAAACACTCAGCGCAAAAATATCGTATTATCACGGAAAGAACTTGTTGATGAAAAACGGCGCAGCGAGAAAAAGGTTATACTTGAAGGGCTCAATAAAGGTGATGTCGTCAAGGGTATAGTCCGGAACATAACCGATTTTGGCGCTTTTATCGATATAGGCGGCGGAATTACCGGCCTATTACATATCACGGATATGAGTTGGGGGCGTGTTTCACATCCGAGCGAAGCGGTAAATATCGGTGATGATATAGATGTAAAGGTCCTTGATTTTGACAAGGAGACTGTAAAAGTTTCACTGGGATTGAAACAGGTATTAGACAATCCGTGGGAAAATATAGGAGAAAAATATCCCGAAGGTGCTACAGTTAAAGGCAAAGTTGTAAATATTATGCCATACGGGATATTCATAGAACTTGAAAAAGGCATAGAGGGACTTATCCATATTTCGGAATTTTCCTGGTCCAAGAAATACAATCATCCAAGCGAGAAATTCAAACCCGGTGACGAAATTGATGCTATGGTCCTGAAAGCTGATATCGATAACCAGAAACTTTCCTTAGGGATCAAGCAGCTTGATAAAGACCCGTGGGAAGGGGTGCAGGACCGTTACACCGTCGGCGACAAGATAAAGGGAAGCATCACCGCAGTGACTGATTACGGTGCTTTTGTCGAGTTGGAAAGCGGAGTTGATGGGCTTATCCACGTATCGGATTTCTCCTGGACAAAGAGGATAACTAATCCTAAAGAAGTGCTTAAAAAAGGGGAAGAGGTCGAGGCTCTTATTCTTAATGTTGACGAGCAGAATAGAAGAATAGCCCTCGGTGTAAAACAGTTAACTCCGGATCCATGGGATGAGATCATAAAAAGATACGAACCGGATACGATCTGTGACGGCAAGATAACCAATATCACAAATTTTGGCATCTTCGTAGAACTGGAAAATGATCTCGAAGGCTTGCTTCACATTTCCGAAATAGATCTGCCGGAAGGTTCCCGGATGGAGGACTATTATAAAACGGATTCAGACATAAAGATTAAGATCATACATATCGATGGCGTTCAGAAGAAGA
>JABMSC010000023.1 GCA_013204685.1 Candidatus Omnitrophota bacterium
TGCATTATTTGTTTATCTTCACCTTTTTCTATAATAGATATCGGATGCCCGGATCCACCAAACTTCGCGAGATAATTGTCAGCATACGTTTCTAATTTGCAGCAGCCCTTATCGCAGGCTTCCGATGCTCCAAGCCGTCTGGCCTCCTCTATTATCTTTTTAGGATTGTTCGCAATCTCTCTCGCCGTACTTTTTAACTCAGCCCACATGGCATCATAATCCTCATAAGCTGTGCGTATTGCTCCGTTGTATCCAATCTGAATGTGGTAGCCTGTCATTATATATCTCCTTTTACAGCCACCCGAACTCCCTGTAGCACTGTCTCAGTATGTCGAAATATGACTCGTCAATATTACTGTAGCCGTTGTTGCGTTCATCCTGACTCCAGATTATCAGCGCGATGATTGGGATGACCGCAGGTACTACTGAAAAATATACACAAAAACACACGCAGTCTAAAAGAAAACTGATTAGTTTTTTCATCTTAGTACCCCATTTCCCGCAGCGCCCTGTCCATCATCTTCTTCTTAAATTTCTCCTCCGAAATGCCGTATTTATCTGCGGTGCGTTTCGTCTGCCTTTGGCTGAGCTTCCTGCGAAGGCTGGCGTCGTTGCGGCGGCGGATATTTTTGGATGAACCGATCTCCCGGTTGAATCCCCTGTTGAAATGATCCCCCCACGCCGCGGGGTTGTTGGCGGGACTGGACCGGCTTACGACCGGCTGCGTGGACCGACGCGAAACGGGCTGCCTCTTGATCCACGGCTCGCTTAGTATCCAGAAGCTGATTGAAAAAATCACAACTATGCTGAGCAATAAAAACGCCAGTCCTCTCTCGTTTCTCTTCTTGTTCGCCTTTTTGTCTTTGGAATAATCAGTCATGCAATACCTCCTTTTTTTTTAAATAAAAAATCCCCTCCGCATACTCTCCGGCCCAAACGACTTACTCGCTTGCGCGAGAGCAGTTCCTCGGATTTCAACGAAGGGGATTTATGATTCTGATTGCAAATAAAAAAAACTGCTCTTTCGCGTTTGGGTCTTTCTATTCTCACAAAAATTTTTTCCTTTCTATTTTCTACATTATGTCTATTATACCACAGCCGGTTTTAAAGTCAATAAAATTCGCAACTATTTTTTCCAGCGTCGGGAAGTTTCAAACCGAGTCGCACCTGCCACCGAGCGCGTCAACCAGCAGCGACACTATCTTCGGCAAGAAGTGCTCTTTGTCATCGAATTCGCAAAATTCTGCCGCCTCTTTTTTGCTTCCAGAAATTTCCTCGTACGAATCGTACCTGCCCCTGTACAGGGAGCAGTGCTCCTTGTCGTGGTACAGTATCGTGAAGTTTCCGCCCTTCAGCAGCTCGACTATTTTTTTGTCTTTCATATTTTAAATAGAAGGCGGAAAGAATCTAGCGACCCCTTCCGCCCTCCGGAATGGGACTTCAAAAAAGTTAGAAGCCCACGGTTAATTTCCCGAATCCGTTAGTCCTATCAACATTGCCCGGCAGACTGATCTTCTGCGTGGCCACGCCAACACTAACATCTACCAACTCACTACTGTAAATCTGAGCGTCAACTCCGATTTCCAGGTCTCTGTATAGTTCATCGTTTGCAAACTCCTCCAGAGCCACAGAGCCCTTGACGTAAGGAGTCACGGAAATAATCCCGAATCGATCGACAGGAATTGTTCTGTCAAGTGTCAATTCATGGATAGTTCCGATTTTAGCGCCTTCAATCACGCTTGCCTGATCACCCATCTTTAACTGATAGGTACCATTTACCTCAAACGGAAGGATTCCCGCCATTGCGGCGGTTGCGACAAACAATGCGATGATGCAAGATAGTATGAATTTAAACATTATTAAATCACCCCTCTTTCATTTTAAGCATTAAATCCTATTATAACAAAAAATTGGAAACGGTGTCAAGGATTTATTTATCTTTTATTAAATCTTTTAAACCACTCAGATTCTTCTTCCCAAAATCTCCGCAATAACATACAGGACTCAGTAACAATTCCAATAGCCGCCCGTTCATGCGCAATATCATAGTATTCTGATTCAGTATTATGCGCGTGAATTCCATCAGGTCCCTGTTTGGTTTAAGTTTTTCGATCTTAGCGTCACTTCCCGTTTTTAACAGTACCATCAGTTACTCCTTTCTCAAAATTTAAACATTTGAAACAATTAATTTAGCAAGACTTTCTTTTATATCACAGTCATCTACGCCATTTCCAATTGCGTCCCAACCTTCCGTTTTTTGACGAGCGAAAAGTTCAATGCGTGGAATATCGCCACATAGTCTTACTATTTTTTCTCTAACCTCGTCCGGTTTGCGGCTGTGCTCCCTGCGATTAGCGGTTACTATTTGTGATATGTTTTTAGCCTGACGATTTAACCGCCCGCCAGGGACTAATGCCCCAAGACACAATTCAATATTTGAAGCTGTCCAGTGACCGATTCCATAAAACCTGTCTATGCTTTCTTCTGGAAGAAATGTTATTTGATCCGGATTAAACCTTTTATTTGTCTTTACCCAAGCAAAAACTATCGTCTTGTACTCAAATCCCCACGCTGTTATTACTTGCAGTGCCTCTTTTAAGCACGGCGGAGTCGCCCACAAAAACAATTTACAGTTCTCATCCGCTATTTTATTAACTGGCAGATTGCAAATATCTTCTATGCTCATGGTCTGATAATATCGCTTGGCGCATCCCTGCGCCGACTTTTTATCCTCCGACCATACCTTGTAGGACCAGGGCGGATCCGCGTAAATTATTTGATACTTTTTCAAAACCCAAACTCCCCCTGCTTCACAGCCTTTTCCGCGGCAGCGACCCTCGCACGCGCGATCTCGGCGTACTCCTTCTCTTTTTCAATCCCAATATAATCCCTGCCAGTCTGCTTTGCCGCTATTAGAGTGCTACCACTTCCTGCGAAGGGGTCAAGAACAATCCCGCCTGTTGGGGTCTTGGTCAGAATGCATAGGTATCGCATGAGGGATAAACTCTTCACCGTAGGATGGAAATTGCCTTTAGTCCCTTTTATCTGCTGACATACACCGCCTTTGTTCCAACGATATTCAGGAATATCCATCTCCTCACATCCCATATTGCGTTCTCGTTTTGAGGCTTTACTTACATATCTGAACCTTGTTGCGATTGTATTCTCGCATATAGGCGTTAAAGTGTTCACGATTTTTTTCTCTCCATTTTCGCAATTCGGATTTTGAACAATCTCTACAATATCCTCCATAAGTACCAGCAGTTCTTTTCCAAAACATATCAAGTATTTTATATTCTTGGCATTTTTGACATCTTCGGTGTTCAATTCCTTTAATATTTTTATGGTCTGCTCTTTCTTTCCCATGAAGTATTCTATGATTTCTTCGCTCAAGACATTTAAGATTTTTAATTCGGTCATCTGATTTATCAAGGTTAATATGGTGGATTTCATATCCTTTTGGAAGTTTTCCGTTAGATTTTTCCCAGATGATACTTGCTCTACGCCTTGAGTATATTTTTCTATTTCCTTTAAGACGCCATTTACAATACCAACGACCTTCTGCTTTTCTATAATATTCCCACATTGTTTTACCTCCTTTTTCAGGTTAACTAATATGGTTCTATTATACATTAAAAAATCATTTGTGTCAACCTTTATATTCTTCATAAAGCGGGATGCACCGCCTGTGTCGCCTATACCTCCAGCGTTTGAACCTATTACATCATTTTGAAACTTTCCATAAATGCTTTGTCCAAGTTTCCCGCAATTTTTACCACCACTACTCTTGCTTATTCCGCTCTGCTCATCAAGCATATAACACGGGCAGTCGGGGTTGGTGTGAATTTGGGCTTTTTCTTTGCCGTCTTTATTGGCATATCCAGTATTATGAGTTTCTTTTTTACCTCTAAAACTAAAAGAAGTATTATCACCTTTTACTGTATGATTTAAATAACTTCCTTTCACTTCCCCCTCCCTCACCTCATCACAGGTACATTCCAGTATCACATTCGAAGGAAAGCGACCTTGAGGTTGTTGATATTTGCCTTCTTGTCTTTTAAGTCCAAGTTCTAATACTTTTCCTTTAGTATTGTATTTGCCTTTACTATAAGCACCACCATTTAGATTATCCTCCGTCCCAATCCTCCCCCCATCTATATTCAACCCTGCTACACCATACTTGAGGGCGTTCTCCGCATAACTGCCCTCGTTGGGTTTCATCGCAACCCACCAGCACTCTACGGCAGGCTTAAGCCCATGTGATTTCCAGCCGTTCCATAGTTGGGCTTCTTCTGAATATGGGTTTGTTTTGTCTGGTCTCACGGGTGATTTCCAACCGGTAGAAGTTTCACCCTTAGTATGAGTATATGGTCTATCTGCTGGGTTCTTACTTAAAAACTCTCTCTTATCATCAACCCCTGCTTTCTTATCCAACTGCTTGCTAATATCCGTAGCTTTCGGGAATCCGCTTCCAAACATATGGTAAATACAATCCTTAATCTGCCATCCACCCGACTCTATTCCTAACGCTGTCCAGTGACTTGTTCTCGGTATCGCCCACACAAGGGCTGTTGCCCCCGGCTTTGCTACACGATAGCATTCTGCCATTATCGCACCCAGCCATTTAACCCATTCATCTCTACCGCCCCTATCTTTATCAAATTCCTTACCCATAAAATTTATACCCGCTGGTGGGTCAGTTATAAGCGTATCTATACTATTACTCGGAAATTCTTTTAAGACTTCTAATGAATCCCCACAGATAATTTTATTTAGTGGCAGTCCAGCCATATTTTCTACGAGCATATTCTCTGGCTCTTTTCCTAACACATTCTGCACAATTTCTTCCTTATTGTAAAAGTTCCCTACCAATCTCAGCATATTCTTTATTAATCTCAATCCCAACATAACTGCACCCAAAATCCTTGGCAAGTCTCAGTACAATTCCACTCCCACAGAAGAAATCCATCACCACCCCGTCCTTGGGGCAGTAGATTTCCAACAGGCGGGATACCATGTTGGCGGGGAACGCGCCGTAACCGAACCCTTTGACAACCGTCTGCCCGTGGAAAACCTTCAGCGGCGAATGCTTCCACTTCCCCATGGGAACATCCGTTTTTGTGAAAACAAACACGTGATCCATATCGGAGTTGGCGCGCCGCTGCAGCATAAACACGTCCTTTAGCACCCACTTGCGCTTGCGCTTGCGCATCTCCTCCGCAAACCGGAACGGGATGCCGAACAGCGAACCGCTGCCCGCCCGCGTGTCGCCCAGCGTTACGCAGCAGACGCCGTCCTCCTTCAATAGGCGAAACGCTTCGTCGAATATGCCGCACAGGTTTTGGATATACGCATCTACATGCTCCTCATGACCCAGCAAATACCGTGGAGTACCGCATTTCACGCAAAAAAGGCTGTCGGTTGCGGGCTGGCCAGCCA
>JABMSC010000216.1 GCA_013204685.1 Candidatus Omnitrophota bacterium
GGGTATAATTTAGCAATGCAAAGTTAGCAATGAAAAATTAGCATTTTAAATTGCTAATTGCTAATTGCTAAATGCTGAATGAGGCAGCACCAAATAAACAGTGCAAGCCAACGGATTGGAGTTTTCTAAAACATGAGATTATTCAAAAAACGCAAGGTTATGCTCGTATTGGGCGGCGGTAGCGCCAGAGGCATTTCCAGTATAGGGGTGCTCAAAGTTCTGGAGAGGCATTTCGGACGGGATAGAATGCCCTTTGATATGGTTATCGGCACCAGCATAGGCGGCCTGATCGGCGCGGCTTACTGTCTTGGATTAACGCCTGAAGAGATGGAAAAGGTAGCGGAAGAATTCAAATGGCCGAAGTTTCTCGATCTGGGTCTTAATTCCACGGGGCTTGTAAAGGGGGATAAGTTAGAGGAGATGATAATAGAGTTCACCGGCAATATGGCCTTCAGTGACATGAAGATCCCGTTTGCTCTTACTACTACAGACATTGAGACAGGTGAAGAGCTTGTTCATACATCGGGTGATTTGGTAAAGTTAGTACGGGCAAGCTGTTCCTGGCCGGGGATATTTTCTGCGGTTGATTTTGACGGGAGGAAACTTGTCGACGGGGGGCTTCGTAACAGTATCCCCACCAAGGACGCGCATGATCTTGGGGCCACATTTATCCTTGCGGTCAATCCCGGATTCGGGGTTAAAAATCATAAGGTGGGGAACGTCATTCAGGCTCTGATACAGTCTTTCCAGATCATGGGGGACGAGCTTAATGCATACCAGGCAAGGTCAGCGGATGTAGTGATAAAGCCCGATCTTGGGGATCTCGATCAGTTTGATTTTGAAAAATCAAAATTCATAATCGAGCAGGGCGAAGAAGCAACGCGGAAAAAGATGGAGGAGCTAAAGCGGAAGCTTTGGCTGCACTGGCTTGTCTGAATGAGGCCAGTAATCAGGGGTCAGGGATTAGTGCTGCGTGCTGTGTTCTGAGTGCTGAGCATAAAACCCGGCACCCGGCACTCAGCACAAAATTAATAGCGTGTGATTACAGCTTTGAGCTCTTTATTTAGAGACCAAAAACATGTGAGGTAATATTTATGAGTGAACAAGCGAAAAACATTGAAATAAACTTCAGCGGTTTTATCTCGGGACTCGTAACCGAGGGTTTAGCGGCTTTAGGACTGGTTGATCATCCGGCGCTTAAAGGCGTGCCCAAGAATCTGCAACATGCCTCTTTTGTGATCGATACCATGGAGATGTTGAAGAAAAAGACCCAGGGTAATCTGGACACCGAAGAGGACAAGATCCTGGAGGAGTCGATACATCAGCTCAGGATATTGTATATTACGGAACTCAATAAGGGACCGGCAGCTGAGGCGTCCAAGAGCGATAAACCGCAGGAAGAGAAGCTTGATAGCGAAGAAAAGAAGAAAGAAGAATAATTTGTGCCGGGGATATCCCCTGCAGATTTACTATGAAAATTAAATTATCATCAATTGTGCGGATAGCCATAAGCCTTGGGCTGCTGGGATTTTTGTTCTGGCTGATGAGGGATGATCTTGGCGGTCTTTGGGGGACGCTGATTTCATGCAGAGGTCAGTTTCTCATTCTAGCCGCGGTTCTTCTTATCGTTAACGTGACCATACTTTCTTATCGTCTGAAAATTATTTTTCTTGGAGAAAACCTTAGTATCACTCTGAATAAGTCCGCACAGCTTTCATTCATCGGTTATTTTTTCAACAATTTCATGCCTACTGCTATTGGCGGCGATATTATAAAAGCGTATTATGCCGGAAATGACAATAACAAGAAGGTTGAGTCGTATGCCAGTGTCTTGATGGACAGGCTGATCGGTCTTTATAGTTATTTGATTATCGCAGCTGTCGCCCTTATTCTGGACGGAGGCAGGTTCCAGGTCCCGGTGGTAAGGCCGCTTGCCTTCACTTTGCTTGTTCTGGGTTTCGCAGGATTTGCAATAATAATCAACCCCGGGATGAGACATTTTATCGAGAAGGTGTTTAGAAAACTGAAAATGTTCCGCTTGGGAGAGAAGCTTGAATCGATATACAATATCGTGCATGATTACAGGAACAGAAAGAGGATAGTGCTGGAGGGCCTCATTGTATCTATAATCGCGCAATGTGTATACTTCTCGATCATATATATATTCTTCCTCGCTCTCGGCGCGAAGATAAGCATAGGTAACATTTTTCTGATAATGCCCGTTGTGACTTTTATAAGCATGATACCCTCGATCGGGGGGCTTGGCGTCAGGGAAGGCGCTATGGTGGCGCTTTTTACGCCTCTGGTGGGTAAAGAGACAGCGTTTGCTTCAAGCCTGCTTTTTTTATGCGGGCTTATCTTTGTGAGCTTTATAGGCGGAGTTATTTACCTCTGGTGGGGGTTTTCCGGTGCAAGAAAAGTGAAGGAAGCCAAGGCCGAAATAGCCGAAATAGAGGAGCATCATGATCAATAAGGAACTGATCAAAATATTAGCGTGTCCGGTGTGTAAAAC
>JABMSC010000217.1 GCA_013204685.1 Candidatus Omnitrophota bacterium
AACCACCGCTGTCCCTATTTTCCCGCCGTTCTGGTCATATGTGTTTTGCGCAAACCCTGTTATCTGGCCGAAATCATTTCTTTCGATTGACTCTTCCGGATACTCTGCGGTAACATCATCCCTGAAGTCAGGGGTAATGCTCATCACACCGGGCAGAAAAAGCCCCAGACCCAGATCCTCAGGCATAGTCGCCAAATTTGCCATAATATCTGAAACCACTTCTTCAGGTTCATGTATCCCTTCTTGCTCAACCCTGGTTCCATCCTCAAACATTATCATTGTTTTTCCGTTCACGTAATCGTATGTCACATAAAATGAAGCCGCTGGAGACATTATTCCATTTTCATCCAAAGTTGATAAAGTTACTCTTTCTCCCAAAGGACGACCTAATGCGTCCCAGCTATCTCTTTCTACATCTATTATTGTATCAACAGCACTAAAATCTTCATTTGAGCTTATCGCTATTTTATAAGAGAGAATACGTCCGTCAGCAGCATCAATGCCGACACTTGCAACTATTGTTGTTATCTCCTTTACAAAATTTCCATCTGCATCAAATACCCTAGTGCTTTCCGTTATCGTACCTACCCTATTTTCTGGGTCTTCAAATACATATGTCGCGAAGGACACTTCTCTATACAAAAGCGCGCCATCTGGAGAAAATGCCTCTACCACATTTGTAGCGGCATTGCCAAACTGATCGTAATTCTCATAAATTGCTTCCATAGTTTTCAATAGCTCCCCTGTTTCGGAAAATTCTCTTATAGAAGCACGTGAAGCATTCCCCCCTACATCAAAGGGACCAGAATCTATCCGAATGATGGATGGACCCACTTGGAACTCCTCAAAAGCCATACCTAAAGCCATCGCCGGCTCAGCTTCTGGTATTTGTGGCAGGAATCTTATATCGTAAGTGCCGGCAAGACTTACGTTCTCTTCAGGAAAAGAAAAATTCAGCTCTACCTGATACCCATAAGCACTTTCAGCAACTATATTACTCTTAATCATACCAGGATCTGGTATGATTATATTCATGCTGGCTGCCGTTTTTAACATCTGATTAATTGCTAAATTGACAGCCACATCAGCAGGTTCTACTTTCGGAGTCGCATCATATGCCCCCATCGGATCCGTAATATCTTCACCCAAAGGTAAAAATACAAGACCAGGTGGTGGCAAGAGTTTGGGAGCAGGGGACGGACCTTTAAGAAAAGGGCTAAGTCCTCCTCCCTTTAAAGGTGCCCCTGTTGCTCCTTCATCCCCTTCTTGAAGCGGTTCATTGATTTCAGATCTAGTTATAATTACCGCTCCTGGATCCTGCGCATATACAGGCATTATGCACATCCCAAAAGCGACGAAACTAATAATAAATAATTTTGCATACTTCATTTTTCTCTCCTTATATTTATAACGCATCCGAACTTTTTAAAGAACTTTATTATCTGTGCAAAAAAAATCCAGCTCCCCCTTGGGAATACTGGCTTCTTAATTTTTAACTAGCATCACCCTTTCCTAAAAAACTTTAATTACCTCACAACTCTCTTCACCATCTCCATCTATACAACCTCACTACCATATAGTATACGGTTTATATGCTCTTAGTCAACTCTAGCGTTCTTGCTTTTTGAAATACTAACATTCGTGGTCTTTCTTTGGTTCTATCTAACTATTTATTTTTATTGGCGAATAAAATGACACTAACTAGGTATCAATGCTGGGGTTTGAATAATGGAGATCTAATCCCGATACGCGCACCCGGGTGGTAATGTCTCGGCCCTGATATGATCACGGATGGGAACACAATTGAAAGGTTTTCCCGGAACTGTTATCCGGGATCCAAGTCGGTTCTTATAGTCCCGGCAATGATAGGTACCATCCTCAAGTTTTTTCAGATTCTTGCACGGCTCATCAAGCGACCCGCAGCACTGGCCGCATCTGGTGCAGATCGCTTCGAATTCTTTTTCTGACTTTTCAGCGTATGTGTCGTATTTTTTTTATCCATAAAATACAAGTAGGGGCACGGCATGCCGTGCCCCT
>JABMSC010000218.1 GCA_013204685.1 Candidatus Omnitrophota bacterium
CCTTATATGCAGGTTTATACGGCTCTGTCTTTCTGCCAAAACATATTCCTTGCTGCTCAAACAATTTCACCTGATCAAGATCGACAAGCCTCTGCTCTATCGCCTTTGCCGCAGGCATATACCGGATCTCGTTCCCGTTTACGCCGGAAACGGTCACACCGGTTATTCCTTTCTCAAGCAAGCACACTGCCGCAGCGCCCACTTCTCTTCCAAAATTCACATCGTATGCGCTGCTTCGCCCGCATCTTACCAGGTGTCCGGGCGCAACTGAACGAACCTCCGGTATAGTATAAATGTCTTTTATGTACATGTGCGTTTCTTTCATAAAGGCTTCCACGCTGCTGTCGGATTTCAGTCTCTTCGTTATTTCCTGACGGACATATTCCCCGGCGCCGGCGAGTTTCTTATGCCCGAAGGCATCAACACCTGAATTCTCGTCGACGATTTCGCTCCCCGTGGCATCCCTTAAACCCTCCGCAACAACTATAAGATATGTGCCCTCGAATACATCGCTCGTCAGGAATCTGCGCGTAAGTTTACCCTTAACATGTTCGTACAGTATATTGAAATCAACCGGTATCTCGGGTATCAAAATAGCATCCACATCAGCGGCGACCCCTCCCCTAAAAGCGGTATGTCCTGCGTATCTACCGAAAACTTCCAGCACGATAACCCTGTTATGAGTGCGTCCGGTAGTCTTAAGCTCATCCGCATAAACGGTTATCTTGTTTATCGTAGAATCCCCGCCCACGGAATATGTCTGAAGGTCCAGATCCATGGTCTTCGGAACATGAACGCAGTTGATCCCGTTTTTGTGAAGGTCGACCATCACGCTTCCTGAGTCATCTCCGCCGCTTATTGCGAGGGCGTCGATGTTGAATTTCTTAAGGCCCTCTTTGATACGCTCATATTTATTGCTGTCATCGATCTTCTTTATTTTTACACGGGAATGCCCTGCCGCTGATCCTGCGACACTTACGTTGATCATATCTAATCTGTCGGGGGTAAGTTCTGTGAGCTCTTCAAAGTCACAAAGATTATAAAGTCCCGCGTAACCGTTAGGGATAACAAAACATTTTATCCCCAGACTGTTTGCCATGCTCGCAGCGCCTTTGACGACTGCATTAAGGCCTCCGCAATCCCCGCCGCTGGTAAGAACACCGATATTCTTCAGTTTTGGCATTTACCCCTCCTGCTTTTAAAGGTTATCACCTTTTTGATCTTTACACTATCTAAAATAATGCTCTGCGGACTCCTTAAACACCTTCCCTCGAGAGGACATGATGACCTTGAAATTTTTCCCGCTTATTAGCATCTTCTTTATTTCTTTGTCACCATTCGTCCAGCTTCCGGAGCTCAAGATAAACTCGAAATTATCACCCTTTTTTCTTATGGAGCTTATCCTGTATTCCTCATATGGCATAAATTGAAAATCAAATTTAGCATCCATAAAAGAATAATCTTGTTTACTAGCATCGTCTATAAGTTCGTACATGGTGTTGTAATCTTTTGCCTGCCATGACGCCATGAACATCTGGACTACTCTTACCCCGTGAGGACAGAGATCGTAATCAGCATCTTCATCCCCGCCCCCGAAAGGCATTCCCACAAAACCTTGGCTATCCTTTGGGGGAGCCGCTCCATACGCGTCCAAAGAGCCTGACACGGCAAGAGATAAAAGTAAAACCAGTACAAGTAAAGATGTCTTCTGCGGCTCACAAAACATTTTTCTCTCCAAGCTTATCCCATCTTATAATGTTTTCTTATCGGAGCTTGTATGTCCCACACGCAATTCAGTCCTTTTGGAAACATCACAAGATCTCCTTCGCCAAAGACAACCGTATCCCCGTCTTCGGTCTCAACCTTTGCGTTTCCTTCAAGAATATAACATGTCTCTTGATCGCTATAGCTCCAATCAAAACGCGAAATTTCTTTTTCCCAGATCGGCCATGAATTCACGCCAAGCGTTTCCAGTTCGTCGGAATCAGGTTTTTTTACTGTTATCTTACTCATCAGAACCCTCCTCTTACCTTACGATCTATTTAAAACAAAAGTAACCGGCCCGTCATTCACCAAAGTGATCTCCATTTTGGCTCCAAACTCGCCTTCGGCAACCGGTATTCCTCTTTTCTTAAGCTCCTCGTTAAGATCTTCCCACAACTTCTTCGCCTCATCCGGAGGAGCCGCCGGGTCAAAACCGGGGCGGTTCCCCTTATCTGTATTTCCCAATAATGTGAATTGTGAGATACTAAGTATTTTACCACCAATTTCATTAATATCCAGATTCATTTTCCCCTGTTCATCCTCGAATACCCTGAGCTTGCTTATCTTCCTGGCCATCGCCCTGACTACATCCGGGGTGTCTTCCCTGGCTATACCAACAAGAAGCAAAAAACCTTTATCAATTGAAGCTTTCTCATGTCCTCCCACGGCGACTCTAGCGCTTTTCACTCTTTGTAATACTGCTTTCATTTCCCGCCCTCAATTCGGTTTGTCAGCTTCCCTATCCCTTCGACCACTATGGTGATCTCGTCACCCGGTTTCATCGGCCCTATTC
>JABMSC010000219.1 GCA_013204685.1 Candidatus Omnitrophota bacterium
AGGGGCACGGCATGCCGTGCCCCTACTTATTCTAACAGCATACAAAAAAAGGACTTATAGAAACCAGCCAAAAGCCGCGACTCGCGGCCTTTATCTTATTGCCCTCCTCCTTTACTGTGTGTTAATATATTATCATGGATACACAAGCTGCAATCAATAGAGCACAGATTATTACCCCGATCGAAGAGATGATCCGGGCGAAAGCCATTCTTGCCCCCATGTCAGGGGTTACTGATTTTCCTTTCAGGATGATGGCAAGGAAACACGGATGTAAATATGCGTTTACAGAAATGATCGATGTGAACGGCATTGTTTACAAAAACCGTAAATCCTTCCGGTTATTAGAAAGAAACCCTGTCGACGATCCACTTGCCGTCCAGCTTGTAGGACAGGATGCAGATAAGCTTGTTCATGTTGCCAGGCTCTGCGTGGAAAAGGGTTTCGAACTTGTAGATATCAACGCGGGCTGCCCCGCCAGAAAAGTCGTGAAATGCGGGAAGGGATCCGCTCTTATGAAAGATCCCGTAAAGTTTGCCCGTATTATCCGTAAACTTGTTAAGGCGCTTTCAGTACCGGTTACAGTAAAGATCAGAAGCGGCTGGGAAGAAGAGAACTTAAATTACCTTGAAGTTGTCCGGGCAGCAGAGTCAGAAGGGGCAAGTGCTGTCTGCGTGCATCCGAGAACAAAAGATAAAATGTATAAGGGAAAGCCGGACCATGAAATAACGCAGAAAATAAAAATGGCTTCTAAAATTCCTGTTTTTGCCAGCGGCAACATATTCACTGCCGATGATGCAGCCCGAGTTTTAGAAGAGACCGGGTGTGACGCAGTTTTTGTCGCCAGAGGTGCACTTGGCCATCCCTGGATATTTGATGAGATAGAAAATAAATTGTCCGGTACCGAAGATGACAATAGCATGACTTTTGAAGACATAAAGGATGCTATTATGGAACACTTTTTTTTAAGTGTGGGATATCACGGAGAGAAAATGTCTTTCAAAAAGATGTATAAGCATATTACGTGGTATCTTAAAAAGAAGAAAAATCTGGATTGCATTATGAAGGAGTACCGGAAGATCGAGACACTCGAAGATCTTAAGGAGTTTTTGGAACGCCTGCAGCTTAGAGAAGGGAATAAGCTGGAGCTTCTCAGGGCTCAGCATGTTAGCGCCCCTACACTTTAAATTTTGAAAGGAAAAAAATGAAACAGAAAAAAGATATTATGCTCGCTTCAGCCTCTTTACGGCGATCCCGCATCCTTATGGATTGTAAGATCAAACATATGATTTATGTTTCGGGCGCAGAAGAAGACATGAAGGGAAGGAGAGACATCTCTGAGATAGTCCAGAAAAACGCTATTTGCAAGGCCAGTACAGTTGTTGAGGAAGTGAATGACGCGGAAAAATATATTGTTATCGGAGCTGATACGCTTGTTGCTTTTGAGGGGGACATAATCGGAAAACCTGATGACGAGAGTACGGCACGAAACATGTTAAAAAGGTTTTCAGGAAAGAGTCTGGATGTTTACACCGGGGTATGTGTTATCAACTGCAAAGAAGGTAAAGAAGCGCATGGGTTTGAAAAAAGCAGTATTAATGTTATTTCTCTTGAGGATAAAGATATAGAAAAATATTTTCATCTACTTGCACCTTATGACAAAGCAGGTGGATTTTCCATTGAAGGCGTTGGATCTATGATTTTTGATAATATTGTTGGGTCGTATTTTAATATACTGGGTCTTCCGATGATCAAACTCGCGGAATTATTCGAGGAGGCTGAGGAAGATATTTTGGATTATGTAAGATGATAAATCATTATACAATTCCGTTTTTTATACCACACGAAGGATGCCCTCACAGGTGCATTTTTTGCGATCAGAACCGCATAGTCGGAAGGGAAATGATCTCTTCCGAGCAGGTCTCGAGCCAGATAGAAGAACATCTTGCCACAATACCTGAAGAAGATGCTGAGATAGAAGTAGGTTTTTTTGGGGGCACATTTACTGGTCTTTCGGAACATGTCCAGGAGATGTTTTTAGGGGCCGTCCGGAGGTATATTGATAACGGGCAGGTTTCCGGGATAAGACTTTCAACACGTCCGGATCTCGTGGATGAGGTGATACTTTCTTTTCTTAAGAAGCGTGGAGTGAAATGCATCGAGCTAGGCGTCCAATCAATGTCAGACAGGGTGCTTTTGTCATCCAAAAGAGGACATACATCGAAGGATGTTGAAAGGGCGTCTCGAATGATCATTAATAGAGGCATGGTACTGGGACATCAAATGATGTTAGGGCTTCCCGACAGCACTCCGGAAGATGAATATTTTACGGCCAAACGAGCCAGGGAGCTTAATGCCAGTGAGGTGCGCATTTATCCGGTTGTGGTTATTAAGGGCACGGAACTTGCGGATATGTGGAAGGATAAGGATTACAGTCCCCTGACCGAAGAGGAAGCTATTAAGCGTTCGTCATATCTTATTTTGTATTTCGAATCAAACGGTATAAAAGTTATACGCTGCGGATTACATCCATCAGAAGGGTTGGTAACAGGGGATGAACTCCTTGACGGACCTTTTCATGAAGCTTTTAGGCTTAAAGTGGAAAGCCGCATTTTTTCATTTATGCTGGATGAAATTTTGAATATGAAGAAGGAAAAGCTCTCCCGGGTACTCTTAAACCCTAAAGATGAAGCGGCTTTTTTTGGCTTCGAACGAAAGAATATGGGAAAAATTGAAAAAATATCTGGATCAGACAGGGACTTTTTTAAGAAAGATCCTGATGTTCCCAGGGGCTCTTTCATAGTAGCAAGTAAAAGCGACACCTACCTTTTGGACCGCAAGAAGCTTGCCGGAAAACGCTTGCCAGAAGAGTTTACTGGATAAATATAACTCATTATGGTGGCTTTACTTAATCGATTATTCACGTTCTTTTTATGGCCAGCATTACTTGCAAATTGAAATTTTTTGTGATACAATAAATTTTTCATAAGATAAGAAAACAAAAAGTGGGCAAAATGACAGAGGATAGAAGATGTCATAAACGGTATAAGGCCTTTGTCCATCCGCCTAGATCCAGGGATCTTTCAGGCGGTAAAGTAGACATTCAGGATATTTCATTTGAAGGTTTGCATATCGCTATTGACAAAGAATTGGGTAAGGGGGAAACGGTTGATTTAGAGATTTTTATTCCCCAAGATGATATACCCATGTTTATTAGCGGAGTAGTTGCCTGGTCAAAGCAAGATGCTGCGATTGCGGCCCGGTTCAATGCCGGGTTAAAGCTCTTGAAGATAAATAAGTGTGACAAGGACAGGCTGCGAACATATATACATACACATCTCTTGGGGTTATAAACGAGGGGCAGGCAAGCAGGGTTTATTGAGTTTATTGGGTTCAAGCGTAATAAATTCAAAAGACATAATAAACCAAATAGCCTGCCTTTTTTGTTATGCTGATCATCCACGATAAAAGATTACCTATTGAGTACCGCCGGGCCCTCCGGGGAAAATTTCAAAATATACAATTTTTTCCTTTTGAAGGAATGAACGGGAAGGTATATGAATCTATATCATGCCATCCTGACATTTATTTGTTTCAATTAAGTCCCGCTGCTGTTATATGTGCCCCTGGATTGCGCGAAGATCAAATAGCCCCCCTTAGGGCCGGTAAGGTTGAGATCGTTAAAGGAGAAAATGACCCCGGAGGGCGTTATCCGGACACAGCCAGGTATAATGCGTCTCGAGTAGGGGATAAGGTCTTCCATAATTTAAAGTATACGGATAAAGTAATACTGGATAAGGTTCGCGAGGAAGGGCTCAAATTAGTTGGTATTTCCCAGGGGTATTCACGCTGTTCGATACTGCCGGTTAGCAGCAATGCTATCATTACGTCTGATGAAGTTATTGCCGGTGCAGCTTCTAGGGAAGGCGTGGAAGTTTTGCTGCTTTCACCCGGAGGGGTATTTCTTCCCGGAGAGGAATATGGATTTATAGGAGGCTGTGGCGGGATTTTGCCTGATGGTACGGTTGTTTTGCTCGGCGATCCAAAACTTCACCCCCAGGGCAAAGAGATCGAGAGATTTCTGGATAGGCACACTTCTAATTATTTGTTTTTAAAAGGTTTACCGCTTTATGATGCCGGTGGACTATTAGCTGTTGGTAGGGGCACCTCTTGTGGGTGCCCTGAATAATGAGCAGGGGCACGGCATGTGTGTGCCCCTACGATTATATTTGCAGATTAAGTGTTTGTTAAGTATAATATTATTAACATGCGGAGTTTAAACTTAAACAAGTAAGGGGGGTTTCCATGTCCTATAAATTGAAAAGCTTAATTATTAGTGTTCTTCTCATGGTTTATGTGTTTGGAACAACAGGCTGTGCTGCAGGATGGTTCTTTGGCGGAGTCGGTGCGGGTGCTGCGGTTGCAGTAGCTGTAGAAGAAGCGATGAAGAACAAGCAAAAAGACAAACAAATACAGCAGTTACAGGGGCAACAGCCCGGTACAAGCAAGTCCTCGGACCTGAAATAAGGAACATAAATGGAAAAGTATGATGATGAGGGCAAAAGTGTTATGCAGGAGACGGAAACAGATCCGGGCAAGACTTCCTCGAAAGCGGCCGACGAGACCATAAGTACAGCTGATTCTACCAGCAATAGTTCCGGTCAAAAGCAGCGTGAAGAAGAGCTGGAGTCGGAAATACGAAGCTTTGAAAAGGAACGGGAAAATGTGCGGCGTATTATCGGACGGATCGGCGGGATGCCTTCCACGAAAAGCCGCGTAATAAACATTATTTTTATAACTCTGGTCCTGGCGGTTTTCACCATGTCAATAATGTGGGGCGGCCGTGTCAGATTTTTCATGATAGAAGTGGGTATTTTGCTTTTATCGCTTAAACTTGTTTATTTTCTCGAATCCCATATGAGGCTCAACCATTTTCAATTTTGGATACTATCGTCTCTTGAATGGCGTATGGATAAGATAGAAAAGAAATTAACGAAACTGTTAAAGCGCCCCCGGGAGGGCGAGTGATCTTTATGTTTACGTGACGGATCTTATTTTTGTGATCCCGGAAAAAACAGCACCTTTTAATACACCGGCAGGACGTACAGGCAAAAAGAACGTATTAAAACTGGACATAAACAGAGATGTTAATGTCCATTAGTGAAGGGGGGAGAAAATGAGGAGAATGGATACTGCTACAGGGACGTTGGTTTTTTTAGGGCTCCTACTTTTAGTTAATGCGATAATTGTAAAAACTACAGGGGTCAATCTTCTGGCGGGTGTGTGCACCCAGCCAAAGGGCTTCGTAACAGCCGCAAATTCATGTTTTCTTTTTGCTATAATTGTTGATAAATTCAACAAATAATTATTGTCTCGATCCTCCCATAGATCCTGGAAAGATCATAACGGGGAAAGGGATAAGAAGAAAAGGATGAAAGGTCAGGTCCGGACTTTTAAAAAGTGGCGGTATCTGGCCTTTCTATTATAGGATGATATCCAAGGGATCTATTTCAGAAGAATTTTTTGCTGAGAACGGTGTAATAGCCGGGGAACTGACCGGTTATGAGATGAGGCCTCAGCAGATAGAAATGTGCGAAGCTGTCGATGAGGCGATCGCATCTTCAGAAAACCTGATCGTCGAGGCCGGTACCGGTGTCGGCAAAAGTCTGGCATATCTTATTCCATTCATAAAGTGGGCTTCCCGGGAGAATAAAAAAGTTGTCATTTCCACTTATACAAAAGCCCTTCAGAACCAGCTATTCGTTAAGGATCTTCCGTTTCTGGAGAGGGCCCTGGATACCGATTTCAGATATATGATATGTATGGGATCCGAGAATTACGTTTGCATGAGAAAAGTCCATAGGGCTTCAAGCGGGGATCTTTTCGAGACAAAAAGACAAACGAAACAAAGAGAGAAAATAATAAAATGGACCCGCCAGACAGAAAGCGGCCTGGTAACCGATATGGATTTTCTTCCCGATAGGTCCGTGTGGAAGGAGTTTTCCCGGGAAAGTGACATGTGCACCGGCAGGAGGTGTCCGCATAAAGACGAGTGTTTTTATTTGAAAATGCGGAGGGAGCAGTCGGAGGCCCATGTGCTATTAGTGAATCATTCGTTACTTTTTGCAAGCATCACTTCGGAAAGTCCTGTCCTGCCTGATTTTAATGCGCTGGTTCTCGACGAAGCGCATACACTGGAAGATGTGGCGACAAATCATTTCGGGGAAGAAGTATCGAAACTTGCTCTCGAGCGCTTATTTGATGATGTGTCCGGGCTTTCCAAATATGACGCCTCGGGGGGCGTCTCTGGGGCAGTTGGTGAGTTTCGAAAGAGCCTCGATGAATTTCTTGCGAAGGTGGAGGAAATTTTCGGAAAAGAAACACGTGTCCTGGCAATTGGAGATGAGAGAAGTTTTTCCGGGGATATCATAACGGCTCTTGAGGCACTATCGTCGGCTTTAAGGGACCTTAGCTCCGGAATAGACGACAACGAAGATTCCGAAATGGTGAAGGTGTATGCGGAAAGATGTAATAAATTTGCTGCTTCGCTTAAAATTATATTCGGTGAAAAAGATGAAAAGTGTGTGTACTGGACCAATGTAAGGCCCGGGAAAAGCGATGTAAATTATTTTTTCCATTTCGCCCCTATAGATATTAGCCATCAGATGAGGCTGTTTCTTTTTGACAGGGTGAGGCCCGTTGTCCTGACATCGGCTACTTTGTCTTTGCCCGGTGCGGGGGATGAGTTCAGTTTTATCAAGGAAAGGTTAGGGATGGCGGATCCTGTAGAGCTAAAGCTGGATTCGCCGTTCGATTACAATAAAAATGTTCTTACATATATTCCGAGAGGGATCAAGGACCCGAACAGGGAGGCCGTTCTTTACACCCGGCAGCTGCAGTCTGCAATTACCGAGATATACGATATTATGGGTGGAAGGATATTTGCGCTTTTTACCAGCTATAGAATGCTCAATATGATCTCGGACAATATTTCAAAGGATCGTCCCGACATCAAAACATTAAGACAGGGGGATCTACCCAGGTATGTTCTTCTTGACGTTTTTAAGAAAAGTCTCGATAGTATTCTTCTTGGAACGATGACTTTCTGGCAGGGGGTGGATGTGCCTGGGGATGCCCTGGGGTGCGTTATTATTACAAAACTTCCTTTTTCTGTTCCCGATGATCCCATTAATGCCGCAAGGATCAGGATAATGAGGGAAGAGGGCAGGAATCCGTTCAACGAATACCAGGTTCCACAGGCCGTAATAATGTTTAAACAGGGGTTTGGCCGTCTGATAAGAAGCAATACCGACAGGGGCGTGATCGCAGTTCTTGATCCGCGCATACGTACCCGTTATTATGGAAAAGATTTCATGAGTGCGCTTCCCGAGTGCAGGCGGACTGATGATATAGGAGACGTAAGAGAGTTTTTTAGCGCATAGTAAGGCCTTCCGATACGCATAATGCCCCGTCCCTACAACACACGACTCTTTTTTCATTTCCCGGAAACAGTATGTATTGAATTTACACTTGGATTGTTGTATATTAATACGATATGATAATAACAATAATACGAACTATAACTAAGGGGGTATATAATGTCTGAAGGAATAACCGCGATCAATCAAAAAGTGGAAAAAGAAAGTATCTTTGTGGATGAGCTCTTATCAGAGATGCGCAAGGTGATAGTAGGACAGGAATATCTGATCGAACGGCTTTTAGTCGGACTTTTGGCCAATGGACACGTTCTTATTGAGGGCGTTCCGGGGCTTGCCAAGACCATGTCCGTAAGAGTTCTTTCATCTGCGATAAGTACTGGTTTTCAAAGGTTACAGTTCACCCCGGACCTTCTGCCTGCGGATCTTATCGGTACGCTTGTTTACAATCCGAAGGAAGGGACTTTTACGACAAAGAAAGGCCCCATATTTTCGAATATAATTCTTGCGGATGAGATCAATAGAGCCCCGGCCAAGGTGCAGAGTGCTCTTCTTGAGGCCATGCAGGAGAGGCAGGTAACAATAGGACAAGAGA
>JABMSC010000220.1 GCA_013204685.1 Candidatus Omnitrophota bacterium
AGGGGCACGGCATGCCGTGCCCCTACTTATATTTATAACAAGATAATGAATTTATTTATAACTTCTGAATACTGAATACCGCTCCCTACACTCCCAACACTTTAAGCACGTCTTTTATCTTCGCAGTCGCTACGCAAACCACCGTATCGGCACCGCCGTAATAAACGAACAGCGTATCATCAATATTCACTGCCCCGCATGTAAAAGTTACATTCGGAACAACTCCGCACACTTCATAATCCGTTTCCGGTTCCAGAAACGGTTTATCGAGTCTCGCGATGACCTTTCCCGGATCCTCAAGATCGAGAAGCGCCAGGCCCAGCCGGTACTGCATGTGGCTGTCCACTCCATGGTATATCACGATCCAGCCCTTTTCGGTTTTGATTGGAGGCGCCCCTCCGCCTATTTTGAAATATTCCCATTCAAATTGAGGGCTCATCAGGATCTTCTGATTCTCCCAGGTCTTCATGTCATCGGAATAGGCGATCCACATGTGAGGCGGTATTCTGTGGACCATTACGAATTTTCCGTTTATTTTTTCCGGAAAGAAGAAAGAATTTTTATTGTCTACCAGATAAAAAGGATAGGTCCTTTCGCTCCAGTTCCAGTTCTTATTAAGAAAGTCGTCCACAGAGATAGATGTTATTCCTATTTGAACACGTTTGACAGGAAAGACCATACCCATATTGTAACCATAAGCAGAATAGTTCATGTATATCCTGTCGCCTATACGGGTAAGGCGCGGATCCTCTATACCGAAACAGTCGAGGTCACTTGCCGGTGACGGTCCAAAAATAGGTTTATCAAGTCTTTCGTCAACCTTAAACCCGTCCGTACTTGAGGCATATCCCACACGGGATGGTCCAGCCTTTGACCCTTGAGCCCGGTAAAGGATGTGAACTTTCCCTCCTTCATAAATGGCGGCAGCGTTATAAACCATGATCGATTCCCACAGGTTCTCCCTAATAGGACTCAGGATCGGATTACCATCATATCTTTTTAAGACCATTTCTCTCTCCTTCCGTTATTTCTTTTTCAGCAATGTTTCAAAAAGTTTAAGAAATCTATCAGCAGTCGGCTCAGCGGAATAATCCTCAAGATATTCCCTTATTGCTATCTGCTGTTTCTGGTACTTAGGTCCCCTCTCGAACACATCTACCAGGTTATCTTCAAGTTCGTAAAAGTTCCTGTATTTCAGGACCTCACGATTAAAACTATATACAAAATTGGAATCAAGCGAAATGATCGGGCACCCTGACCCCATGCACTGGAACACTGTGCTCCCTACAACTACGGTGGGTTTTGAGTACTTGTTATAGATCATGCAATCCGACGCATACAGATATTGATACAAAAGATCCTGGTCAGGCGACTGTTCAACTATTTTAAAATCAAAGGACACCCTGGGGAGAATGCGCTCAAATTCTTCCAGGACATGTTCAATCTCAGTAACAAGAAGAAGAAGAATATCGTGCTCTTTGGCAATCCTGTCAAGAACAAGGGTTGTATTAAGCGCGTGTTCGGCAGCTGCCCCGAAAAGAAGAACTATCTTTTTATCCTGAGGCAGCCCGAGTTCTTCTCTTGTCTTCTTCATATCACCTGTTTTTAAGGGGTACGCAGGGTACGGTATAATGCTCAGCTTACCTTCGGGATACGCGCTTTTAAGAAAGTTGTAATACCTGTCGTCGAAGCAAACGGCCTGGTCCCAGTCAAACTTGAAAAACTCGGGCTTTTCTGACAGGGATCCATCATGAATAACATTGACCGTTTTTGCCTTTCTTTTTATTTCAGGAAAGACAGCAAGCAGTTTCTGCATAGGTATCATACCGAGGTCCTCGGCTATAAAAATATCAAAATCCGCATCGAGTATAGGTTTTGTGTTCATTTCGGGATGAGGCGCCCCGTAAACCGTGAAACATCTTTTTACAAAATCTTCCTCTTCCCCGGGTTTCTTTGTGATCGCGGTCCCGTGAAAGCTATGCCTGTAAAACGTGAAAACCGTCAGATCTATGCCTTTTTCTTCCCAGGCCCTTCCGATGAGTTCTGCATGTATAGAAGCACCGGAATCGGTGTTCCACGCTCCTATAAGACCTATTTTCATCAGCAATCCTCCTCCGGTGAACATATGATCGGAAAATAATAAATATAAGTAATATTTGTAAAAACTGTTATATTTATGTATATTATACGTAATATATAAACAATGGCAATGAAAATAAATTTTTGGCATTTACAACTTCTTGCTTTGCTTAACTTTACTGCTACAAAAGGAGAACTTCTTCGATATGGCCAAAAAAGCTGATCTATCAAAAAAATATGCCCAGAAGGCAGCTAAAAAGACTGCGAAAAA
>JABMSC010000221.1 GCA_013204685.1 Candidatus Omnitrophota bacterium
AAATCCAGTATCGCCCACCAGCCTTCGCCATTCAGAAAAGGCGAAGGCCATCTAAGGATAAAAGCAGGATTATGGCTAAAAAACACGACGAAAAATTAGAAATGCTGCGGCATAGCGCTGCGCATGTAATGGCAGATGCGGTGCAAAAACTGTATCCCGGGGTAAAAATAGCTATAGGTCCGGCCATTGAAGACGGATTTTACTATGATTTTGATTTTTCGGGATGCAAGATGGATCCTTCCGGCGCTCAAGAGGGGAATTTTCTTACTCCTGAGGACCTGCCTAAGATCGAGAAAGAAATAGCCTCTATTATTAAAAAGGATATGCCCTTTGAAAGGCAGCCTGTGAGCAAGAAAGAGGCCATAAAACTTTTTTCCGGGATGAATGAGACGTATAAGCTTGAGCTTTTGGAAGAGATAGGGGACGAAGAGGTTACTTTATACAAACACGGTGAGTTTGCGGATCTCTGCAGGGGTCCGCATGTTGAGAGCACAGGAAAAATAGGCGCTTTTAAACTTCTTTCAATAGCGGGAGCATATTGGAGGGGAGATGAATCCAATGTAATGCTCCAGAGGATATACGGTACGGCTTTTGAGGACGAGAAATCCCTGAAAAAGTTTCTCGCGCTGAGGGAAGAGGCCCAGAAACGCGACCATAGGAAACTTGGGAAAGAACTGGATCTTTTCAGTTTTCATGACAAGATCGGCGCCGGGCTTGTTATCTATCACCCGAAAGGGGCCATGCTGAGGCAAATGGTTGTTGATTATATAACTGCCAAACATATCGAGAAGGAATACGAGCTCATATCAAGCCCGCATATTATGAGAAGCGATATATGGGTACAGTCAGGGCATTATGATTACTACAAGGAACACATGTATATATTCGAAAGCGAGGGACAGGAATTCGCCGTGAAGCCGATGAATTGCCCGGGGCACATACTCGTCTATTCTTCCACAAAGAGGAGCTACAGGGAGTTCCCGATAAGATATTTTGAGCTGGGAAGCGTCTACAGACATGAAAAGTCCGGCGTGCTGCACGGACTTCTCAGGGTCAGGGGATTTACCCAGGATGATGCGCATATATTCTGTTTGCGCGGTCAAGTGGAACAGGAAGTTATAGGGGTGATCGATTTTGTGGAAGAAGTGCTGAAAGTTTTCGGGTTTGATGAATTCGAGACCGAATTAAGCACGCGCCCGGAAAAATCCATAGGAAAAGATGAAGACTGGGAAGAAGCGACGAATGCTTTGAAAAAGGCATTGGACTTGAAAGGCATGGAATATGATATCAATGAAGGGGACGGCGCTTTCTACGGGCCAAAGATAGACATTAAGATCAAGGATGCTCTTGGAAGGGCCTGGCAGTGTGCGACCATACAGTGTGATTTTGCCCTGCCGGAGAGGTTTGATCTGAAATATACCGATGCAAACGGCGAAGAGCAGCGGCCGATCGTTCTCCACCGTGTGATCCTGGGGAGCCTGGAAAGATTTATCGGAGCATTGGTGGAACATTACGGAGGGGCATTTCCTTTGTGGCTGGCTCCGGTTCAAGCCAAAATAATACCTATTACGGAGCAGCAGATCGACTATAGCAAAGATCTGGCCAAAGAGCTTCGCGAGAATGGATTACGCGTTGAGGTAGATTCAAGAAACGAAAAAATGCAGAAGAAAATAAGAGATGCAGAACTCGCAAAAATACCTTACATGCTTGTTGTCGGCAATAGAGAAAAAGAGGCAGGAACGGTTTCCGTGAGAAGCCGTACCGAAAAGGATATAGGAGCGTTGAGCCGGAAGGATCTTATTAAAAGGCTCAAGGATGAGGTAAGTAAGGGCAGCGCTTAGAAGGCCGGGACCGGAGCTTGAGATTCAGGCCCGATTCGCTGCACCATTTAACAAAGGAGGCGAACATCAGCACTAACAAACCAGGTTTTAAAAGAAATTTTCGTAGACAGGAGGACACAACAAGGATAAACAATAACATAAGGGTCTCAAAAATAAGATTGGTAGATGATGAGGCTAATCAGCTGGGCGTGGTCGATACCAGGGCCGGCATTGAGATGGCGGCTGAAAAAGGACTGGATCTTGTAGAAGTCGCATCGAATGTAAGCCCACCGGTATGCCGCATCATGGATTATGCTAAATTTAAGTACGAGCAAAAGAAAAAACAAAAGCAGGCCAAAAAAAAGCAGCATATTACACATTTGAAAGAGGTAAGGTTTAACCCTAAGATTGAAGAGCATGACTATCAGGTTAAACTGAAACACATAAAAGAGTTTCTGGAAAATAAGGACAAGGTTAAGGTGCAGCTCCGTTTCAGGGGCCGGGAAAATATACATAAAGAATTAGGGATTGAACTTTTGAACAGGATCGCGAAAGACGTTTCTGCGCTTGGGGAGATGGAATCCAATCCAAAGGCAATGGGGCGTACGATGATAATGGTGCTTATTCCAAAAGTTACAATTGCGGAACCGTCAAAGTGAAATAGGGGGTAACCCGCATAAAGCGCATAAGAAAAGGAGAAGAAATGCCTAAGTTGAAGACGAACAAAGGTGCAAGAAAACGGCTGAAAGTTACAGCAAAAGGAAAGGTAAAAAGAGGCAAAGAGGGAGCCAGACATATCCTCACGAAAAAATCGCGCAAGCGGAAGCGTTCCCTGAGAAAGGGTTCGATTGTGGATAAAGCTTTCGAAAAAAAGATAAGAGCTCTCTTGCCCCGTTAGGTGATTCTTATTTGCAAAAAAAGTACAAGAGAAATATTATAACAAGGAGAAAATATGACCAAGGTTAAACACGCGACAAGTTCATTAAAGCGCAGAAAAAAGGTTCTCAAGCACACCAAAGGGCAGCGCGGGTCGAGATCCAAGCTTTTGAGAACCGCGAAAGAGGCTGAACGCAAGAGTTTGATATCCAGTTATATAGACAGGAAGAAGAAAAAAGGCAATTTCAGATCTCTTTGGATCATCCGCATCACGGCAGCCTGTAAGGAAGAAGGGATATCTTACAGCAAATTCATCGCAGGCCTTAAAAAGAACAAGATAGAGCTTAACCGGAAAATGCTCTCAGAAATAGCGGTAAACGACAAACGCGGCTTCAAATCGATCATAAAAAAAGTGAAAGCATAAAAAGGAATTATGGGAAGGTTAAATCCCCCGCAGTTACTTATACTAAGCTTTTTATGTGCCATACTTATTGGTACTGTTCTTTTGACATTACCCGTTGCCACGCAGGGGGCGGGGAGACTTTCGGCGGTGGATAGTCTTTTTACAGCTACAAGCGCCACTTGTGTTACGGGACTGTGCGTCAAGGATATCAGCAGCACGTTCACTCTATTCGGAAAGTCTGTTATTTTTATTCTATTCCAGATCGGCGGTCTCGGGATAATGACTTTTTCTACCCTGTTCGCGGTTATGCTCGGGAGAAAGCTAGGATTTCTTGAGGCGGATACGATCAAGGTCACTTTGGACAACCGCAGCATTATGGGGATAAAGAAGCTGATCTTTTACATTTTGGGAATAACCATGGCGGCGGAAACGATAGGTGCCGCGGGACTTTTTTTCAGGTGGAGGATCATCACGGACTGGGGTGTTTTTGAGACACTGAAAAGAGCTGTTTTTCATTCGGTTTCAGGTTTTTGCAACGCCGGGTTTTCACTTTTCAGTGATAGCCTGATGAAATTCGAGCCGGATCCTTTCATAAACCTGATAATGATCTCTCTTATATTCTTCGGCGGGATAGGGTTTATAGTCATAATGGATATTCTGGGGTTTTTCCGCAAAACAGGCGGCATCCGCCGCGTAAGCCTTCAGACCAAAATGGTGCTGATAGTTTCTATCACTCTTATATTATTCGGCGCCATCTCCATATTTGTGTTCGAAAAGAACAATATTCTTGCAGCGATGTCAATGCCGCAGCGGCTCTGGGGAGTGTTCTTCCAGTCGGTAACCGCCAGGACAGCGGGGTTTAATACATTGCCGATAGCTGAGTTTACTATCCCGTCACTGCTTGTTCTTATTTTTCTTATGTTCATCGGCGCCTCACCCGGATCAACCGGTGGGGGGATAAAGACATGTACTTTTGCGCTGGTAGCGGCAGCAGTTTACGCTATGTTCAAAAACCAAAAAAGAGTAATGATGTTTGGGAGGACCTTCCCCAGACACATAATACGGCATGCATTTGTTATATTTTTTCTGGCACTGTCATGGATCTTTGTTTTTACGATAGTTATAACTTATCTCCGTAACGGCAATACCGCCAGTGACGGAACTTTTATAAGTTCACTCTTCGAAGTAGTATCAGCATTTGGAACAGTGGGGCTGTCAACGGGGATAACGCCTGATCTGGACAGTATAAGCAAATTATGCATAACCGCAACAATGTTTGCGGGAAGACTTGGGCCTCTGACGCTTATTCTGGCTGTAGCGTTCAGGGAGACAAAAGAAAGTTTTGTTTATCCGGAAGAAAGCGTCATGGTAGGGTAAATAATAGCGTTTAGCGGGTAGCGCTTAGAGGAAGTTAAGCCACATTTTCTATACGTTATACGCTATCCGCTATAAGAGGGAGGAAAAGGATGAAACAGTATGCAGTGATAGGATTGGGCAGGTTTGGATCCAGCGTGGCCAAAACCCTTGCCGAGAAAGAGCAGCAGGTCCTCGCTGTTGATGCGAACGAGGAATTGGTCCAGGACATCATGGAGTATGTCACAAAAGCGGTATGTCTGGACGCAACTGATGAAAAAGCCGCAAAGTCGGCAGGGCTGCAGAATGTTGATGTTGCTGTTTGCGCGATAGGCACGAATGTTGAAGCAAGTATTCTGGTCACCCTTATGCTTAAAGATCTGGGGGTACATGAGATAGTGTGCAAAGCTACCAGTGAGGCACACAAGAAAGTGCTGGAGAAAATAGGGGCCACTAAGGTGATATTGCCGGAAAGGGATACCGGTGTGAGGATAGCTGAGACCCTTGTGTCGTTGTCCGGCCAGGTAAGAGATTATATCGGTCTTTCGGGAAATTCCAGTATTATCGAGATCTTAGCCCCGGAAAAATTCATCGGAAAAAACTTACGGGAACTTGCAATAAGGGCTGAATACGGTGTAAATGTTATTGCCATAAAAAAGGAAACCACGGTAGTTGAAAACGGGGAAGAGCGCACCGAAGAAAAAATAGATGTATCACCAAAGGCCGAGGACATTATTGAAAAAGGAGACATACTTGTGGTTTTTGGCGAAAATAAAAAGATCGAAACACTGAGAAAAGAACATTAGATCTTGTTACTACAATTGATGGGGTAAGCATGGATATACTTAAAAAACTGGATGATATAAAAAATAATTTTGAAGAAGATCTTGGAA
>JABMSC010000222.1 GCA_013204685.1 Candidatus Omnitrophota bacterium
AGGGGCACGGCATGCCGTGCCCCTACTTAATTTTACCATGAAGAAATATATCTTACACGAGTCAACCGGAAAGGTTGAAAGCCATATTGATTTTAAGGGCAATTTAAATGCGCAGCAGTACGAAGTTGTTACGGGAGCTGAAGGTCCGTGCCTGGTTCTTGCCGGTGCCGGCAGTGGAAAAACCCGCACTCTTATTTACCGCCTTGCGTATCTTCTGGAACGGAAGGAATCCCCCCAAAACATTCTTCTTATGACTTTTACAAATAAAGCCGCACGTGAGATGCGGGATCGGACGGAGATACTTCTTAAGTATAACCCCAAGGGCCTGTGGAGCGGAACGTTCCATCATGTCGGCAACAGGTCATTAAGGATGTATGCGGGAGAGGTAGGTTATAAGAATGATTTCGGGATACTGGACCAGCAAGATTCGAGGGACTTAATAAAGGGGTGCATGAAAAAGTTCAGCGCTAAAATGAAAGAAGAGCGTTTTCCCAAGGCTTCAGTTGTGCAGACCATAATAAGTTTAGCTACTAATACGTGTGAGTCAGTAGAAGATATCCTGGAAGACAGATTCTCTTATTTCACTAAATTTGCGGGAGAAATAAAGGGTATCAAGGATGAGTATGAGAAGAAGAAGAAACGTTCCGGAAACATGGATTACGACGATCTTCTTTCACAATGGAAGTGGCTTCTTGAAAATTCCGAGAAGGCAAGAAAGAGGTTTCAGGAGCAGTTCAGATACATAATGGTGGATGAGTATCAGGATACGAATTTATTGCAGGCTGGAATAATCGATATGCTCGGAAAACATCATAAGAATGTTCTCGCCGTCGGAGATGACGCCCAGTCCATATACTCATTCAGGGGAGCACGTGTAGAGAATATTCTTAATTTTCCGGAAAGGTTTGCAGGATCCAAAATATTCAAGCTTGAGACTAATTACCGGTCAACCCCGGAGATACTGGACCTGGCAAACGATTCGCTTCAAAACAATAAAAATCAGTTTGAGAAAAGCCTGAAAGCCGTTAATCCTTCAATAGAGATACCCGCTCTTGTGGAAGTAAAAGACTCGTATTCCCAGGCCAGGTTCATTGTGCAAAGAATTCTGGAGCTGCGCGAAGAGGGGACGGACATGAAAGACATGGTTGTTCTGTTCAGGGCTCATTACCAGTCAGCTGAACTTGAAATGGAGCTTGTGAAAAGGAACATTCCGTACGTAGTACGCGGCGGTATACGTTTTTTTGAGCAGGCACATATCAAAGATGTCTTGGCGTATCTCAAGATAGCGAATAATCCCGACGATGAAATAGCATGGATCAGGGCCTTGACGCTATGTCCCGGGATAGGTCCAGGTTATGCTGAAAAAATATATGAATCTTTTCGCGGAGGGGGGAGGGACCTGGTAGCATTTATAAGGAGCCAGAATATCTCCAGCATCGTTCCTAAGAAGGCCGTAGAAGGGTATAAAAGGTTTAATAAAATAA
Organism: Candidatus Omnitrophota bacterium; assembly: GCA_013204685.1. GTDB lineage: Bacteria > Omnitrophota > Gorgyraeia > Tantalellales > Tantalellaceae > JABMSC01. The sequence goes on from JABMSC010000222.1 coordinate 1,485, forward strand.
TGCAAGCGGTGACAGATCCACACTTGCAGAATGTCCCGGGTGAGATGATAGAGTCGACACTTGAAGCTGGTTATGAGATGCATCTATTGGCAAATTTTGAAAACGCCAAAGACCGGCTTGACGATATACATGAACTTGTGAACTTTTCCCATGAATATGCAACGATGGGAGATTTTCTGAATGACATAACCTTGAGGGAGAACTTCCGTGGTGAAACCGTAACGGGCTCTGAGGACGAAGATGAACAACTTGTCATCTCCACCATACATCAGGCTAAGGGCCTGGAGTGGGATACTGTGATAGTGACAGGTCTTTGCGAAGGACAATTCCCCCATCCCAAGGCCATGAAGGAAGACGCTGAAATGGAAGAGGAGAGGCGTCTTTTTTATGTGGCTGTTACGAGGGCCAAGAAGTACTTGTATCTTATGCACCCAATAACGCGTTATGATTATCAGATGGGTACGGTAGTGGCGAGGCGATCACGATTTTTAGAAGAACTTGATCCGGGTGATTATGAAGTGTGGGAAGTCGATTCATCGAAAGAATCATCATCTGAATTTTTTGATCCCGGCAGGGTTATTGAGTTAGATTAACATGAGGATATTCTTATGACTGAATTACAATTTGCCTCTGGCGGTGTAGTCATTAAAAAAGAGAAGGATGGGATCAAGGTGCTTCTTATAAAGGATAGCTATGGACACTGGACCTGGCCCAAAGGTCATATTGAAGAGGGGGAAAGCCCTCGAGAGGCAGCGGTAAGAGAGATCTCGGAAGAGACGGGCCTTAAAACTTTAAGGATCATTGAAGAGCTTGGTCAGCAGAAATATCATTTTACGCTCGAAGGAACAAAAATATTTAAAACAGTTCATGTGTTCCTTGCCGAAGCTCAAGGAGCGGAAGAGATAAAAGTACAGACCGAAGAGATAGAGTGCGCCCGGTGGTTCCCTCCGGCGGAAGCCCTTGAAACAATTGAATATGAAGGGTCGCGGGAGCTCTTGGCGAAGGGGATAGAGGAGTTTAGGGAAAAAGGATAAATTTTGTGCTGAGTGCCGAGTGCTGAGTATCGCGTGTTGTAATTGGGCGGCGTAGGGGCACGGCATGCCGTGCCCCTACATCTTTTATTTTATATAAAATCGTAGATATAACCATGAAACAAATTAAAGCCATACTATTTGATCTTGGACGAGTGATCGTTGGGGTTCACCTGGAACTTCTTGTAAAAGGATTTTCTGCATATGGGAAGCTTGAAGAGAAGGAAGCGCTGGATTATTTCAGCAAGTCAAAGAATTATAATCTCTACCAGGAGGGAAAGCTCACCAGTTCACAGTTTTATATGCGAACCGTCAAGATTTTCAGATTAAAAATAAAATACAATGAATTTTACAAGGTATGGAACGGTATTTTTTCACATTCTCCGGAGATGGAAAACATAATAACAAATATCAAAGAAAAACATCCGGATATTAAGATGGTACTTATCTCCGACACGAATAAGTCACATTTTGAATTTATAAGAAAGCAATACGATATATTGGACGAGTTAGACGATCATGTACTCTCATATGAGACCGGTAAACAAAAACCATCCGCAAAAATATTCAACGAGGCCTTGAAGAGGGCAGGAGCCCTTCCAAAAGACACCTTGTACGTAGATGACCGCCAGGATCTAATAGAAGGCGGCAGGGTAATGGGCCTCCGTGCTTATCAGTTCACGGATCCAGGATCATTCCGCAAACAGCTCGCCAAATTTGATGTGTTAGTCTGAATATCCCATGTCTCTCATGGCGTTGGGGTCTTTCTTCCATTTTGTGCGGACTTTTACCCATAGGTCCAGGTAAACATGTTTTGAAAGGGACTGTTCTATATCTTTTCTGGCGAGTTTTCCGATTTTTTTCATCATCTCACCGTTTTTCCCGATAATGATGGCTTTCTGGGAGGTGCGTTCAACAAAGATCGTCGCATATATCCTTGTGGTCTTTTCTTCTTCTTCCATTTCGTCTACGACCACTGCTACCGAATGGGGGACTTCTTCATATGTAGCTTCAAGGATCTTTTCGCGGATTATCTCCTGAATGTGAAACCTTTCAGTTTTATCGGTAAGCTGATCCTCGGGATAATAGAAAGGGCCTTCCGGCAAATATGATCTTATCGTATTTAAGAGCTGGTCAATATCATTCTCTTTAAGAGCGCATATAGGCACGATCTCGTCAAAAGGATAAAAGCTTTGAGCTTCTTTAATAAGGGGTAAGAGGAGTTTCTTGTTTTTTACCTTATCGACTTTATTTATAATCAGCAAGACCTTTTTATCTTTATTTGGTTCCCCTATCCGGGCACGTATATTTTCATCATTCTTATTGAAAGCAGTATTTTTTTCAGTTACGAATAGTATTATATCAGACTCCATGAGCGCGGATTGGGCCTGAGAGAGCATTATCTTACCCAACAGATCATGAGGTTTATGGATGCCCGGGGTATCAAGGAATATTATCTGCGTGTCCCCTTCGGTAAGGATGCCCCGTAAATTATTACGTGTAGTTTCGGGCCTCCTCGAGACGATCGCTACCTTTTCCTTGAGGAAACCGTTCAGTATAGTGGACTTACCTACATTTGGCTGTCCTGATATGGATACAAATCCGGATTTTGTCATAGTGGGGATATTATAGCAGGGTCAAGGGGCAAGGGTCAAGGGAGCAAATCCGGCAAAGCCAAATCTGCTATGTCTTGCAAAAAATATATTGGCAATTTTGCATATAAACGTATAATGTATTAGTTGTTAGGTTGTAAGTTATATATAATATGTTACAGAGTGAAGATATGACTGATCACACAGAAGAACAGAAAGAGATCCAGACTCCGGAGGAGCGGATCCGGAAGATAGAAGAGCTTCTCGGGAATTCCCGCGACGAAGATTTGAGGAATATCCTTAGGGATATGGCGCCTGAGGATATTGCCGAAATACTTGGGGAGTTCTCTCAAGAAGATAAGCTCAGGATATTTAATCTGCTTAATGATGAAAACGCGGCTGTCGTTCTGGATGACACAGATCCCCAAACCCGCCTGCAGATCCTCCAGAAAGTCGATATCGATAAACTGGCCAGGGTTCTTGACGAGATGCCTGTCGATGAGGCCGCGGATGTCGTAGAAGAGATCCCGGAGAAGGATCGCGAAGACATTCTCGACCTTATGGAAGAGAAAGACGCCGAAGAGGTGGAAGAGATCCTCAGCTACCCCGAAGATTCAGCCGCCCGCGTTATGAACCCCGAGCTTATTTCTGTCACCCGCGATAGTGACGTTGAAAATGCCATCCATCATATTCGCAGTCTTGAGATAGATGAGGAAGTTTTTTCGATCTATGTTGTAGATAAAAAGAAACGGCTTTGCGGCGTGGTTCCTGTAAGCAAACTGTTAACTGCCCCTAAAGGAACACTTATTGAAAACATAATGGAAGAAGATGCTCATTCGGTTTTCGCCGGAGATGATAGGGAAAAAGCGGCTCTGGTAATGAAAAAGTATGATGTCCCTTCACTGGCGGTAGTTGATGATACAGGGGAGCTGGTTGGACGCATTACTGCGGATGATATTATTGATGTTATAGATGAGGAGCATGCTGAAGACATCAGTCATATGACCGGTACAATAGAAGAGGAGAAGGGGACGGAGTCAGCATTGAGGGCCACTCAGAACAGGCTCCCCTGGCTCATAACCTGTATGCTTGGAAGTATTGTTACGGGTCTTGTAATTCGCATGTTTGGGGTAACGCTTGCCGAGACAATAGCCCTTGTTTCATTCATTCCTGTAATAACAGCAACAGGGGGAAACAGCGGCGTTCAGGCCTCAACGGTTGTTGTAAGAGAAATTGCGCTGGGAACGATGAATTTCGGAAAGATTGGTGAAGAGGTCTGGCGTCAACTTAAAATAGCCTTGTGTTTAGGGCTGGTATGCGGGATTTTGCTGACTTTTCTTGCGAATATATGGTGGAAAAACAGCCTTATAGGTTATATAGTCGGGTTTTCTATATTCCTTGTGGTAATATGGTCTAATTTTGTGGGGGTTTTAACCCCGGTTATATTCAAAAAAATAAGAGTAGACCCCGCAATAGCATCAGGGCCGCTTATTACGACTATGAACGATGTTGTAGGTGTTTTTATATATCTGAATATTGCAACAATAATGCTTAGGTAAGGGATAAGCGGTAAGGGTCAGGGGTCAGTATTCAGAGGGCGAGCTAATTGCCCAGCACTCAGTGCTGTAGCAGGTGTTAACAGTGAGCATACAATACGGAGGATAGATATGAAAAATATACTCGGACTTTTAATAGGAGCTGTGGTTGCGATCCTTGGGCTTATTCTTCTCCTCGCCTGGGGCAATGAGTTTTTACTGGTCCTGAAAGGGGTCGTACCTGTATTGCTTATAGCGGGCGGCATAATAGGCATTATTGCAGGACTTAGTGAATATAAGGATCTTGTTAAAAGCGGGGGAAAGCGGTAGGAGAGGGAGATATCAAAATAAGGTGTAAAGATGAGAAAAAATACTAAAATTCTAAATTTTAAAATAACTGCAATTGCAGTATTTTTATTGATCCCCTTCTTATTCCAGGGGTGTGGTCAAAAGCCTGAAGAGATCGAAGAGAAGATACTGGTACATGATCCGTCTTTTCAGGATACACTTGATGCGAGGGATTCATTGCGCTCGGAGCTGAACGCACAGAAAATGGATTTTCTGAACAAGGAACAGAAGCTGAACGATGAAATAAGGGATATAAAGAAAAAAAAGACCAAGTTAAGCAATGAATATACACTGCGGGTTGGGAAAATAAAGGAACAGATCCAGCCGAAGAAACAGCAGCTGAAAGAAGAGCTGTTAACGCTGAAACGCCGTTACGCCCTCCAGAAGGAAAAGATAAAGCAGGCGGATAATGACATAAAC
>JABMSC010000223.1 GCA_013204685.1 Candidatus Omnitrophota bacterium
GATATATTTCTCGTATAATTTCATTCGGTTCGAACCAGAGTTTTATTTCTCTTTCGGCGGCTTCCGCCGATTCGGAAGCATGTATGGCATTTTCGTATACACCCGCCGTCGTTATTCTGCCATAGGCGCCCCTTATTGAAACGGAATCGGCTTCTTCCGGGTTGGTCTCACCGCAAATATCCCTCACTTTTTTAATTGCATCTTCACCCCAGTATACAAGCGCCATAACCTTTTTTTTGTGGTATTCACCCATGATGTATTTGATAAGATCGTCAAAAAAGGGTTTATCGTGCAATTCTTTATAATGTTCTTTCGCAAGCGCTTTCGATACCTTAACTATTTTTGCTCCGATAATATCCAGTTTTGTCTCGGAAAGCCTGGTAAGTATGTTCCCGGTCAACGATTTTTTTAATCCATCCGGTTTTATCAAGACAAGTGTTTGTTCGTTCATGTTTTACCTCACATTTTTATCAAACCAAAAGGATTTAAGGAGACACATCCCCCTTGGTTAAAACAATATTATCAATTACTTAACCCCTAAATTATATAATATATTAGAACTATATTTGTATTATTGTAGCAAGAGGCCGAAGAATGTCAATAATATTAATAGGATCCAGAGGGTAAAGTGCAGAATGGCGGGATAAGGGCAGGCTAAAAATGAAAAATCAGCAATTTAAAGCGCGAAATGCTGATTTTAAGTTGCTGATTAAAAGATCACTATAAATTCGCCGCGGGGTTTATGTTCTGAGAAGTGTTCCAGCTGCTTGCTCGCCTTTTCTCGGCGCATTTCTTCGAATTTTTTCGTTATTTCCCGGGCAATGACGATATCGCGGTCCCCCACCACTTCAACGAAATCTTTCAAGAACTTTACGATCCGGTGCGGGGACTCATAGAGGATGACTGTCCTTTCTTCGTCTTTTAAACTCTTTAGTTGTTTCTGTCGGCGCCCTTTTTTATTTGAAAGGAACCCTTCAAAAACAAACTTATGTGTAGGTTTTCCCGAAAGGACCAGAGCCGCCACAAAGGCCGTCGGACCCGGGATAGCAACAAGGGGAACTTTGTTTTCAATGCAGCTTGCTACTAACACGCTTCCCGGATCGGAAATACCGGGAGTCCCGGAATCTGAGACAAGAGCGATTCTTTCACCTTCCAATAGTTTCTTAACCAACTGAGGTGTTTTCGTTTTCAGATTATATGAATGATAACTTGTAAGGGGCGTGGATATGCCTTGAGAGCTTAAAAGAATCCTGGTTTTACGTGTGTCTTCAGCGGCAATAAGGTCAACTTCTTTTAATATCCTTACCGCCCTTAGAGTTACATCCTCAAGGTTGCCGATCGGCGTGCTTACAATGTAAAGGGTTCCGGTAGTCATGTTTTTAGCGTATAGCGGGTAGCGTATAGGCTTAGTAGCTTATATCAGATAGTGTTTAGTACTAAACACTATACGCTAAACGCTAAGTTTACGATGGCAGCGCCATCATTGTGAATACCATTACAAACAAAGCAACTGTTTCAATAACTCCCAGCACCATAATATAATTACCGAACCCTTTGCCGGTTTCAGCGAGGGCGTCTGCTGCACTTGCGCCGGCTTTTCCCTGCATCCACGCGGAAGCCCCCATCGCCAGGCCTGCCGCGAGCCCCAACACTATCTGAAAACTATAAGTTGATGGATCAAGGTTTGCCGCCCTTATTCTTCCGGTCAAGATCATACCATAAATAGTTTGCGATAACGGTGCACCAACAAAAGCTATAAGTATGAACGGTGCCATCTTGTTCTGAACAAAGGCCCTCTTCCATGCTCCTATAGCAGCCATTCCCGCTACCCCTGTCCCTAAAGCCGACCCTATTGCGGCAAATGTGAGCGAAAGCCCCATATCACCTAATCCTTGTACCATTGTTACCTCCCTATTTAAAAATTACAAATAACAAAATCAGTATATCCTTCTATCCACCAAACGGCTTATACTTCTTCCCCGACCACTCCATGCCAAGATGGCCGGAAAACTCAAGCATGTTCAGCCTTACTCCATGAACGATCACGGCCATAAAACCCAGAATTATATTAAGCATATGCCCAAAGAACAAAATGAGCGCGGCAATGAGCCCGCTTAATATGCTGTTGATCCCTCCCGCAAGGGCCATATTGTTGAAGCTTTCAGCGACGATTACCGTGGCCATGCCAACCGCGAAAAGCCTTATATAAGAAACAATATCCGAAAAGGAACCAATAACGCTTAAGGGCAGGTTCACCAATGTAACGGGTATGCCTTTTAAAATGCCCTTCTCGGGATTGCTGAAAAAAAGCGTCAGCACAAGCCCCACTGCAAAGAGCCACACAGCAAGCGAAGGAAAATGCTTCCCGGCGATCAATGTGCCGGCTGTGAAAAACATGCCCCAGATTATCATTATCCACCCTACATCCGAAAGAGCCTTGAGTGAATTGATAACTCTCGCGGCTTTCATAATATGGGCTAACGTTAGTTGTACCGCCCCTATGATAAAACAAAGATGAATTATGAAATCCTGGTTTGTGTCGGAGAAGCTGCTTAGGTTCGGGATAACCAGAGCATGCAGGAACGGAAGCTCCTGAATTTTTTCAGCTCCGAACCATGTTCCTGTAATTGCCCCCCACACGATCGTACCGATACTTAATAGATACATCAGGAAAAACGGTTCCCACGGCAATTTTTTAAGTCTCTGGCGCGCGATGAACGTTCCCACTAAAAACAGGACCCCGTATCCGGCATCCCCGATAAGCATCGCAAAAAATAAACTAAAAAACGCCAGAAAAGGAAAGCTTATATCAAACTCCTTGTATCCGGGGAGCGTGTTCATAAACTGAAAAACCGGGTTTATTATTTTTATCCATTTAGGGTTTGTGATAAGTGTCGGCGTCTCATCCGGATCATCCGGGTCTTCCACAAGGTATCCGGACTTGAGTTTTTTGGCAAGAGAAATGATCCTGGGAAGCTTTTTCTCCGGGCAAAACCCCTGTATGTAAGAAAACCGGCCCTCTTCTTTCATTCCGAACTTTACATTCTGAAACTCAAGCTCCTTCTGGAGTTTAGCCAGGGTATTTTTAAGCTGCTGAAAACTTCTGGCTCTGTTCCTGAGCCCGTCGGCGGCCGCATCTATGCGTTTTTGTGTTTCTTTTGCAGCTTCTTCAAGTTGCCTGTAACTTTTATCCGGCACGGTCTCTTCCTTTACGGGCAACCCCTCTTCCGGATCCTTGGAAATAAGCGCCAGGTAAACATACCCCTTTTCTTTTTTGATAATGCGATAGTTTTCTCCGGGATCAAGATCCTTATACTGATGTGTGGTGATCACGTATATTTTGACGTTAAGCCCGGCTTCTTTTATTTTTTCAAGATCTTCCGGGCTGAACTTGCCCCACACATCGTACCACTGCATCTGTTTTTTTATCTTCTTTAAGCCGGATTCAAGCTCTCGTTTTCCCCGGCATTCCTCAGTTGTGGCCCCGGCCGCATTTATGTGTTCTCTTTCCCTTTGAGGGTTCCTGCGGTCTGGAAGCTTCGGGTCATAATAGGGCCTGAGCTGGTTGATCATTTTGTTAATTACGGATATCTTGTCTTCTATGAAAGTTATTTCGTGATGCGCGGGAGACTGGACATGCTTCACGTGGAGAAGGCCTTCCTTCCGGAGCCGAGAGACAAATTTCTCCCTGTCTTTTTCGGAAACAAGTATCGTTATTTTTTTCATACGTACTATCATTGCATGCCTTCCGGAAGCACCTTCTATCAGACAGTTTGCGCAAGCCTGCTGTGAGCAAGTTTTGTTATCTTTTCTTTAGCGATCTTACCTGTCACAACTGCGGCTGTCTGCTGGTCACCCAGATATATCTGTATCCTGCGGATATTTTCACGGGTGGTCGGTATCATTACTTTTTCAAAAAGATTAACTCTTTGAGTGGTTATTCTAAGCTCCTCGACAATAAGTTCTTCCTGTTTATTCAGGATATCTATTTCTGCGTTCAGGGCGAGCATCTTTTTTAATGCCTCTATACCGTAACCCACCCATAGCGGCAGTTTTTCCGGATCGTACTTTTTTTCCGCGAACTCCACCCCTTCAAGAACGGGGATATCAATACCGGCAATATTGCCGCAGCTTGTTTTTACCTTTGAAAGGGTCAGGAGGTCCTCTACCCCTACGCGTTCATTGAAAACATCCACCCATTTATACACTTCTGCCTTTACATATGCTTTTTTCTGTTTAGTCTGGTCTATCAGCTTATGGACCTTAAGGCGTTCCACCTGAAGCTGCTGTTTTTTAAGGATCAGCGTGGGAAGATACTGATTGAATCTTTTCAGCGCATCCTTCTGTTTTTTTAATTCATTCTTTGTTAATCGTATTTTTGCCATAGTTAGTTCGTGGTTCGTTGTTCGTGGTTCGTGGTTCGTAGTTGTTGGCGCGCCTCCCACTATGCGCTACCCGCTATCCGCTATACGCTGTTCCTGACCTTTCGGCCAAAACTCCTGGATAAGTTCCGTCCGGAAGTTTGTCTCCTCCGGCTTGAAACATTCCGCAAGTATCTTCCACCCGTTATCAAGCGCTTCTTCCAAAGGAACATTAACTTTCAGGTCCATCATTGTGTCTTCAAACAATTTCCCGTATTTTAAAAGCTTCTTGTCCCACTCGCTCATCCTGAACCCCATGGATCTTTTCTCTTCGGCTTCTCTGTACTGGGCATAAAGCTGTATCATTCCGTCCATGATCGCCCTGTGGTCTTTTCTTGTGTCTTTATTCACCTGCTGTTTTAAGCGGCTCAGTGATCCAAAAGGTTCTATCCTTCCGTTACGAAGATAAAACTGTCCTTCGGTTATGTAGCCGGTGTTGTCGGGAACCGGATGTGTTATATCGTCCCCCGGCATGGTTGTCACGGCCAGGATAGTGATAGAGCCGGCACTATCAAAGTCAACCGCCTTTTCGTATCTGGCGGCAAGCTGGCTATATAGGTCACCCGGATATCCCCTGTTCGAGGGGACCTGCTCCATGGTTATGGATATCTCTTTCAATGCATCGGCAAAATTCGTCATGTCCGTCAAAAGCACCAAAACCTTTGATCCTTCAAGCGCGAATTTTTCCGCGACCGCAAGGGAAAGATCGGGGACCATAAGACCCTCAACTATCGGGTCGGCGGCAGTATGCACGAAAAAGATCGACCGGCTGAGAGCCCCGCCTTTTTCCAGGATATCCCTGAAATACATGTACTGGTCATACTTAAGACCTATGCCGCCGAGTATGATAATGTCCACTTCTGCCTGAAGGGCGATCCTCGCAAGAAGTTCATTGTAAGGCTCACCCGATACAGAAAAAATAGGGAGCTTCTGCGATACAACAAGCGAGTTGAAGACATCTATCATCGGGATATTGGTTCTTACCATATTACGCGGAATGATGCGCTTTGAAGGATTCGCTGAAGGCCCCGCTATCTGCGTCATATTTTGGGTTATCGAAGGCCCGTTATCTATCGGCTCTCCGCTTCCGTTAAATATGCGTCCCAGCATGCTTTTGGAAAATCCTATTTCCATGGGATGCCCCAGGAATTTCACTTCATTCCCGGTAGATATCCCGCGCGCTCCCGCAAAGACCTGAAGATACACCGTCTCACCGTCAAGACGGATGACCTGGGCCAGCGACTTGCCCCGGGGGGTAGCTATAACGGCAAGCTCCTCATAGGCAACACCGCTTGCCTTCACCGTTACAACGTTGCCGGATATACTTAATATTTTCGTGCATACTTTTCTCATTTTTTGTCTCCAATTTTAAATAAAGATCTGCAGTGGGGCGGGTTCCCCTCCCTCCCCTGCCGGTTATGCCTGTTTAACCACTTCAGAACTTGCGATCAGTTCATCTATTTCCTTCTCGTGCTTTTTAAACTCTTCCGACTGCCATTCCTTGTAGTTCCAGTCTATAAAAGCGTGCCTGAGTTTATAAAAGAAATCTCTCATCGGTTTCTTGTCATCAAAAACAAATTTTTTGTCTAAAACCTCCGTAACTTTAGCGAAAACATATTGCTGCCGGTCCGTTGAGGTTGCGGCGTCCACTTTATCGAAACCGTTCTGCTGCAAATATACGCTGTCTAAAAAGTTGCTCTTTAAATAAAGAAGGAAGTCATCAAGTGACGTTCCTTCTTCTCCCACAACCTTCATCATCTGACCGACCTCTGCGCCCTCACGGAGAACGTGCCGGGCTGATTGGATCTCATCTTCCGCGATTGCAC
>JABMSC010000224.1 GCA_013204685.1 Candidatus Omnitrophota bacterium
CAGGGTGAGGTCCTCACCTCCCCTGATTCAGACCTGAACAAAATATTAGTATCCAATGAATTAAAGGCGGCCCTGGAAAAAGAACTCTCAAAATTCGGAACAAAACAGCAACTTGCCCTTAAATTTTTTATTTATGAACAGGAAAGGATAAAGGATATATCCCAGATAATGGATCTGCCCATAGGGACGGTTTCAAGCTTAATAAGACGCGGCCAGGAGATCCTTAGGAAAAAATTAAAAAAACTTATCGAAAGCTGATACACATGCGAAAACGCTTGTTTAGCCGGGGTTATACGCCCAAGAAGAGCAGTCACGCCGGGGCGGAAAAACCGTAAAACTGTTAGGAGAAAAAATAATTTTGAAAAAGTTGCATAAATATAGCGAAAAAAATTGTCTTTAATGGTGAGGGTAGAAAATTTTGATGCGCCGGAATTTTCAGAGCATTAAAACGGTGTGGCATTAATATGCGGAGGTTCTAATGCTCAAATGCTCAAAAATCGGTGATCTAAAAAAATGGCAAACGTGAATATTGAGGAGGATAAAATGGTACGTATAAAAATTTTTGATAAAACCCACAGGCTCATAATAGAAACCTTGAAGATCCTGGATGACTTTCCTTATTCCGAGAATTACGGCCTGAGATCGCGCATCAAAATCTCCGCCTCTTCCATGCTGGATAATATCAAGGGGGTTTATAAAAAAAGAGGCAGGCCCGATTACTGTGACCGGTTTAATAGCGCCAACAATTCTCTTGAAGAAACAAAATATAATCTGTTATTGGCGTGCAACCTGGGTTATATAGAACAAGTTGCTTTTAAAAAGCTGCTAATGTCATTGAACGAGATCAAACAATTACTTGTAGATGTTTAAAAATACCGGGAGCTGATAATATATGAATAGACTTTGCCCGTCTGAAGATATTTTAAGCCGGTATATCAGTCATTCTCTTTCGCATGAGAACAAACTGGTGGTTGAAGAACATCTGATCAGATGCGGCCAATGCCGGAAACTGATCGTGGAAGCGCATGAAGTCCTTACGAACCCCGATATGTGGGAGATAATGAACAAGATCCTCCTGTGGATAAAGAAAAACCGGTGGCTCACAGGGTCGCTTGTCTCCCTTGTACTTTCATTCTTCTTCTCTGAATATTTTCTGCAGTTTCTGCTTATCGCATTTCTTTTGGGCGCTAAATGGATCGTTGATGCCAGGGCAACCAGGATGCTTATTATGATCAATGAATCCTGGAAAAAGAACACCATGAAGGAGGATCTCGAGGCACGTGAAGAAAACAATAAATAATTGCAGGGGGACGACATGTAAGTCCCTCTGGGTCACACAACCAAAAAGGAGGCAAAAATGAGTGACAAACAAATCATCAAGGTGGAGCGGATCCACCGCATCGAAGGAGACGGGCCCACAAAGGCTTTCTGCGATCTGCTCTTGTTAGACAGTTTCGCAGTTAAAGGCCTGCGTGTGGTTGAAGGCAAAAATGGCCTTTTTGTCGGGATGCCGAGTGAACAGGGCCGTGACGGCAAATGGTACGACACCTTTCACCCCGTTTCCGAGGAAACGCGTAAAGGGCTTCAGGCACTGGTTCTTGAAGAATATGCTGAACAAACAAAATAACGGAAAAGCGGGCCGGACACGTCAGGATACCGGAAAGATCGGTGAGAAAATAGCCGCGCGTTTTCTTAGATCGCGCGGCTATAGTCTCCTTGAGGCAAATTTCATCACACCATTCGGCGAGATCGATCTGATCACCTAACAAAACGGCAACATTGTTTTTGTGGAGGTTAAAACCCGTATATCGGAAAAGTTCGGCCCGCCTCTTGCTTCAATTACAAAAACAAAAAAAGAGCATATTATAAAAAATTGTTTATATTATCTAAAAAGGCACGGTCAATGCAGCGCTAATTACCGTATTGATGCGGTGGGGATCAAATTGACCGCACAAGGAGAACTGCAATTTTTAAGACATGTGCGGGGGGCGATCCATCTTTGAACTTTCACGAACAAAAGGAGCTTACCATGATCGTCAAAGTTGCATCGGGAAGCATTTTTGGGATTAATGCCTGGCCTGTTGATGTAGAAGTTGATGTTGGGGGCGGTTTGCCCTGTTTTTCCGTAGTTGGACTTCCTGATACAGCTATACGGGAAAGCCGGGACCGGATTAGAGCTGCTATAAAAAATTCGGGGTATCCATTCCCTGACGGTAAAGTAACTGTGAACCTCTCCCCTGCTGACCTGAAAAAAGAAGGTGTTGGGTTTGACCTGCCGATAGCCGTCGGGATCCTTGGCGCAACGGGGAACATAAAACAGGAAAAGCTTAATGATGTGTTATTATGCGGAGAACTATCATTAAACGGTCATCTTAAACCTTTCCGCGGTGCCCTGCCTATCGCCATGTCACTTAAAAATAAATATAGATCCTTTATCTTGCCGAAGGAAAATGCGCGTGAGGCTGCCAATATAAAAGAAATGACAATACATGGCGCATCTACATTAAAAAAAGTGATCGATCATATAAATGATACAGAACCGATAGAAAATACAATAGCGTACGAATTCAATAAAAATAAGAATTTGAAAGAAAATTTAGATTTTAAAGACGTAAAAGGGCAGGAACATGTTAAGCGGGGATTGGAAATAGCCGCAGCCGGTTCCCATAATATCCTCCTCCTCGGCCCCCCGGGATCCGGGTAAAGCATGCTGGCAAAAAGATTCCCCACTATCCTGCCCGACCTCTCTACGGAAGAAGCTCTTGATGTGACAAAGATACACAGCATAGCCGGTGAACTTAAATCTGAAGGGTTAATAACTGTCCGGCCCGTCCGGTCACCGCATCACACAATATCATATGCGGCAATGACCGGCGGAGGATCCCTCCCTCGACCCGGTGAGATCAGTCTTGCGCACAATGGTATACTCTTCCTGGATGAATTCCCTGAATTCCGCAGGGATGTACTTGAAACCCTCAGACAGCCGCTTGAATCAGGTGAAATTACCATCTCAAGGGTTAAAAGATCATTACGGTATCCGTGTAGATTCCTTTTAGTCGCCGCCATGAACACCTGCCCGTGCGGATACTTCACCGACCCGCATAAGAAC
>JABMSC010000225.1 GCA_013204685.1 Candidatus Omnitrophota bacterium
ACCCGACATGTCCGGATGCCCGCCACGTCTCAGGGTTCATAAGTATAGCGGCATCCAGTCCTTCTACGTCACTGCGGTCATAGACCATGCTCTTCCACCACTCGGCCTTAACATTGTTTTTCACCTCAACGCCCAAGGGGCCATAATCCCAAACACTGCCTATCCCGCCGTATATTTCGCTGTCCTGAAAGATAAACCCGCGTCTCTTGCAAAGATTTGCTATCTCCTTCAGTGTTGTGCTTATGTTTCCTTTTTCTTCTTTTGCCATATTGTTTCCTTAAGTTTTCTTCTACTGCCCGCTTCTAACCCTCTCCAGATCCCCCAAGAAGCGCAGCGATCTAATCGGTTTATTTACATGATACTGCATAAACCCCTTAAGAACCAACTCGGATTCTTTCCCGACTTCCTTACTTACCTTCACCCTGGCAGTTTTATTCAGTTCACTCGTCTGTATCTTACGCATAAAGTTTAATGTCCCGAGCGATACAGGTAATGAATTCCTGCCGGGTGAGCCGCATGCAGCACATACTATGCCGCCTTTTTCCAGGTTGAAGAAAGCCTTGTTCTCAATGGGGAGCCCGCACTTCATGCAACCTTTTAAATGCGGCGTCAGGCCCAATGCGCCCAATAGCTTTAACTCAAATATCCTGGCAACCCGCATGGCACTCGCCTTCTGGCCCATCATGCGCAGGCTTTCTACCAGAACATTGTAAAGATCTTCGTTCCTGTCATAGAAATCAGTAACTGCATTTACCAGCTCTATGAAATAACTGGCATACGTCAATCTTTCAATATCTCTTCTGATCGGCAGAAACGATTCCAATGCCCCGCACTGGGTTATCAGATCCAGCGGGTTCTTCTTCTTTTTATAAAAGAGCATCTGGCACTGTGTGAATATCTCAAAATCTCCGGCAAACTGGGGGTATGGATTCCTGGCCCCTTTAATTACACCTTGCACTTTCCCGAATTCTTTCGTGAACACAACCAGTATATAACTGGTTTCCCTTAAAAGGTATTTGCGAAGTATTATCCCTTCAGCTTTTAATGCTGCCATATCTGATACCTTTTCAACCTCAAGATGACTGGTTGGCTGACACAAGTATCCGATCAACTTTGAAATTAGAAACCATTATTTCAAAGTTGTCGGGCTACTAGTACCTTTTCACCCTTTAGACGACTGGTTGGCTGGCACAAGTATCCGATCAACTTTGAAATTAGAAACCATCATTTCAAAGTTGTCGGGCTACTAGTCGCTCGTTATCACCCGACAACCGGTAATTAAATTATGCTTCTCCGCCTTCACCCGGTGGTGAGACCGATCCGCCGGAGACAACAAGCTTCATCCCGTCTTCAACGCTCATCTTTAAAAAACGAATACTCTCTTTTGGCACAATAAGAAAAAATCCGCTTGTCGGGTTCGGTGTCGTGGGGACAAAAACATTAACACCGCTTCCCTCTATAGAATCCCTAAGTTCACCCTTAGTGGTGCCGGTAGTAAATCCTATGGTATATAAACCTTTGCGCGGATATTCGATAAATACTACCTGCTTAAATACGGTCTTGCCTTCTCCCAGAAGCGCGGAAAATATCTGTTTAAGCGCTTTATACAGCCTGCCCATAAAAGGCACTTTCAGCAGAATATTCTCTCCAAAAGCAAAAAGCCTTTTTACGAAGAGTACCTTTGCTCCCCACCCTATTAATGCCACAGCAGCCAGTACTATAAAAAATATTACAGTTTTTGCTATGTGAACACTTTTTATTTCATCACTGGTAAATGAGAAAAGATGCAATAAGGGCTCCAGGATGGTATTATTCAACATCACAACAAGAAACCTTATCACCCATATTGTACCGGCTATCGGCAGCAGTATAACTACGCCGTTCAGCAAATACATAAAAAACTTATTCCACATTTTCTTCATAATAATTCCTTTTATAAGATCATGAAAGCAACTGAAATATCACGAGTGCGGTCAAAGCGCCTAATATAGCGCCCGCGATAACCTCCCATAATTTATGGACCCCGCCTATCATTCTGCTCCTGGCGACAAGGATAGCCAGAAAAAGAACTAATATGCTTACAAGGACATTCATCGTAAGTAGTGATATTACGCTCCAGATGGCAAAAGCTACAGCGGTATGTCCTGAGGGCATACCACCCCTCAGAAGTTTTTCTTCACGCCTTACAACCTTCACCAGAAGAACAATACCCACTACGACCAAAAGCGCGATCAATGTTATATGCCATGAAGATTTCTTGACCGCGAAAAATGCCTTGTCCATAATTATATCTGCGCGTTTCACAACGAGCATATACCCAACGATCACCGCGTTAACTGCGCTCACGAATACCGCGCCCGCGGCAATATCTTTTGTGAGTTTAGCCAGCGGGTGATATTCCTCGCTGACAAGATCAACAACATGCTCAATGGCTGTATTGAACATCTCTGATACAAGCACAAAAGAAACCGCAAAACACAGCAGCATAAATTCTACTGCGGGCAGATTAAAATAAACACCCGCTATCAACGCCAGAAATCCCAGAAGAAAATGTACGCGCATATTCCTCTCGGACCTCAGCGTGTGAACAACACCTTCCAGTGCAAAATTCACGCTGTATATAAAACCTTTTTTATCGGGATCTTTTGATCTCTTGAAAAAGGACATCTTCTTTTCTCCTCATCTTCTCCCGGGAAGCTTTCGTCGTATCCTCATATCCGGCCAAATGGAGTATCCCGTGGATCACGTAAAGCGTTATTTCATCCTTAAAGAATTGTCCATAAATTTTAGCGTTCTGGGCAGCTTTGTCGGAAGAGATCGCGATATCTCCCAGGAATACAGCATTCTTTTTTTCTGCAGGATCTCCCCCCGGAAATGCAATTACGTCCGTCGCGGCGTCTATCTTCAAGTATTTTCGGTTAAGCACGCGTATCTTCTGATTGCTCAGAAACGCTATATTAAGCTCAACGTTCTTCCTGTTAAGTTCCTTCAAGACCCGTTTCGCTGTTTTTTTTATTTTAGAAAGATCAACTTTCTTCTTACTGTTTAGGTTTTTTATCGTTATCCTGCTCATCGGGCAAATCCATCAACGTTTCTTTTTGTGTATCTTCCGGATAAGTGAGCCGCGTGTGAAAGATTCCCATAAGTACCCTCACGAAACTATCCGCGATTTTATGCATATCCTTGAGAGTGAGATCGCACTCATCAAGCTGACTGTCGATAAACTTGTTGTTTATCATTTTTCTTACCAGGTTCCTTATGCTTGATGGTGTCGGCTCCTCAAGAGTTCTACTTGCAGCTTCCACTGAATCGGCTAAAAGTATTATCGCGCTTTCTTTCGTCTGAGGCTTGGGGCCGGGATACCGGAAACTTTCCTCTTTCGCCACTATCCCGTTCTCAGACTGTTCTAATGCTTTCTGATAAAAATAAGATATCTGGCTGTCTCCGTGATGCTGAGTGATAAAATCAATTATGGCCTTATTGAGCTTATGTTTTTTAGCTATCTCAACACCTTTTTTGACATGTTTGCCTATTATGAGCGCGCTCATTGAAGGAGATAATTTCGCATGCCTGGATCCGGGACTCATCTCATTTTCCGCAAAATATTCTGCCTGAGGTATCTTGCCTATATCGTGATAGTACGCGCCAACCCGGGCCAAAAGACTGTTAGCCCCGATAGAGTCGCACGCCGCCTCAGCCAGGTTACCCACCATGATACTATGATGATACGTCCCCGGCGCTTTCATCGCTAATTCTTTCAAAAGAGGATGATTAAGATCTGAAAGTTCCAACAAAGTAATATTGGTCGGAACCTTGAAAAGATATTCAAAGACCGGCAGGAGTGCCAGGACTATAAATCCCGAGAATATGCCGCTGGCTATACCCCACAAACCATCGTGTATATAGAAATCCAGTTCCATCCCGTTTATCAATCCCACACATGCTATAGTTGTAAACTTTGCGATACCGACCCAAAGTCCCGCCCAGAGTATCTGAGAGCGGCGCCTGGTATCCCGGACGGCATACATTCCGACCAGGCTTCCTACCATGAACACAAACAACACCCCCACTCCGCCTCCCATGAGAAGAGATATCAATATGCTTAAAAGAAGAACGCTTAGAAAAGCTACGTTAAATCCCACCAAAATAGTTATTATCATCCCCATACCGGCCATGGGAATAAAATAACTGGGCTGGGGAGAATGGATAATAAAATCGGCCTCTATCAACATAAAGAACATATTCAACAGAATAATGGCTATGTTTTTAGTGTCCCGGAAGAAACCTTTTTTCTGCGTAAAGGCCACATCAATGATACCCAGAACTCCCAGAAGCACAAAAAGCAGAACAACCCCTAAAAGAAATGTCGGTGTCACCCCCGGACGAAAAACGCGTCTGAGCTGGGAGAACTGCGCAATATGCCCTGCGTCTACCCTTATGCCCTTTTCAATGATCAGTTCATTCTTCTTAACGGGCCATTCACGATATACCGGCTTTACTTTCTTAAGTGCTTCTTCCTTCTTCAGGTCCGTCTTTTTTTCGTCAAGGACAAGATTAGGCGCAATATACCCGCTCAGGATTTGAACCGCAGCTTTCCTTTCATTGCGCTCGTGTTCAAAATCCTTGGAGACGTAAGTTTTTACCACATTGTCCACTTTGTCCGCATCAAGAAAATCTCCGGTGGATTTTTCAGTTTCGCTGTCATCGCGTTCATTATACAAAACCACCTTATTTTTCTTTTCGCTTTTCAGAAATTTCAAGGAACCATCATCAATATAACCCAGCAGATAGATCTTCTCCAGGATGAGCAGTACTTTCTGTTCGAACCCTTTAATGTCCTCATTCTCCAGTAAAATTTTTATATCATTAGCCGGGACCTTGCTCTCGATCTGCGTCTGAATAAACTCGATCTTTTCATTTTCCGGAATATCTTTTTTGCTTTCGCCCTCCAGGACTTTGAAAAATCCCTTAATATTCGCTACCGATCCCTTTTCGGCAGAGCGGTCAACCCGGATAAAATACGGCGCATCTTTGACCGCTTCTTCCCGGACCTTTGCATTTTTCCCTTCATCTATTTCCCAAAAATAAACAAAGTCATAAGGCGCATAAACATCCTTGAGCGCAATATCCCCCTCCTGCATGCTTCCCTGATAAAAACGGGGACTTATAAATATGCTGGAGATAGCCGCTATAACAAAAACCATTATCAGAAATAAGGAGATCACTTCTTTTCGGGTTATTGTTTTTATGACCTTTTCGTATTTATCAAGTTTATTCATTATGTGCCATCCATGTGCAAGCGGGGATAAATTTCATCCTTACAATTTATGCCTCATTTTATTTGATCCACTCGTCCTCTATTACCGTCTCCGTAACAGTTACATTGCCGCCTTTATCGACCGTCACAGATTCCTTTTCCACTACCAATGTTCGCACTTGCGTCGGGCCAGCAACTTTCTGCGCCGAAGCAGTCTGGTCAGCATCCTCAATGGATCCGCCGGGAAGCTCAATGTCTATACCTATAAGCGTCCTCTTGGTATCCCTTGCGGATCGATCAACTGCCGGAGGAGTCCCCTCCATGTAACCCTGATTTCCTGCAATGGTCTGGTCTACACGTTCTTTCTTGAACGTATAAACTTCTACCGGTTTATCAACCATACTTGCACATCCTGCTATAAGAAAAGAAACAACTATCAGTAAAGCAACGAACATCCTCATAATAATCCCCCTTATATAAATGTAAAAAACAATTCAGTTCCTGGCTCCCAGTCGTGGACGCGTTTTTAATAAGTTCGTAGTTCGGGTTTCGTGATTCGGTTTTCGTGTATCGTCCACACCCGAAACCCGATCCCCGAAACCCTCTTATCCCATCCTCAGCTTCAATCCAAGTTCCCGAAGCTGCGTCTCACCAACAGCTGATGGCGCTCCGGTAAGAGGACAAACGCCTTTTTGCGTCTTCGGGAAAGGAATAACTTCACGAATCGATGCATCTTTTGTAAAAAGTGTTACGAGCCTATCCATTCCGAATGCTACACCCCCGTGAGGCGGTGGTCCATATTGAAAAGCTTCCAGAAGAAAGCCAAATTTTTGCTTGCACGCTTCGGCGCTTATGCCCAGCGCGTTAAATATCTTCTGCTGGATCACTCTGTCATGGATCCTTATACTCCCAGATCCGATCTCACTTCCGTTCAAGACAAGATCATAAGATAAAGATGTTATTTTCCCCAGCTCTCCCTTATCCAGGTATTCCATGTCTTCCTTCCTGAAGGACGTGAATGGGTGGTGCTCTGAAACCCATTTCTTTTCATCTTTGTTAAATCTAAAGAGCGGAAAATTAACTATCCAGAGGAAATCATATCTATCGTTATCTATGAGACCTTTCTCGCGCCCTATCTTTGATCTTAATGCCCCCAGCGAATCATATACGACCTCACTGGTATCAGCAACCATAAATATCATGTCGCCTGTTTTAGCTCCCGTTTTTTCTTTGAACTTATCAAGCACCTCCGGAGAAAAGAACTTTGTTATGGGAGAGGAGAGTTTATCCTCTTCAACTTTAAAATATGCGAGCCCCTTCGCTCCGTACTCCCCGACGAAACTGGTAAGGTCATCTATCTCTTTACGGCTTATGCTTCCGTACCCCGGCGCGGCAAGAGCCATTATTTTGCCGCCTTCGGAGACAACATTCTGAAAAACCTTGAATTCGCAGCCCTCTACGTCCCCTGTAAGATCATGCAGGAACACATCGAACCTTGTGTCCGGTTTATCGCTGCCGTAACGGTCCATGGCTTCGGTGTAATCCATTCTAGGGAACGGGATATCTAAATCCCTGCCCATGATCTCGGAGAAAAGCCCCTTAAAGAGCCTCTCACAGACCCCAAGAATGTCATCCTGTTCTACAAATGACATCTCCATATCCAGCTGCGTAAATTCAGGCTGCCTGTCCGCCCTAAGATCCTCATCCCGGAAACAGCGGACTATCTGGAAATATTTCTCTATACCCGCAACCATCAGTAATTGTTTGAATATCTGAGGTGACTGCGGCAAAGCATAAAAACTTCCCGCCTGAACCCTGGAGGGAACAAGATAATCCCTCGCGCCTTCAGGTGTTGATTTCGTAAGGATCGGGGTTTCTACAGAAATAAAACCTTCTCCATCCAGAAAATTCGTTATGAATTTGTAAGCCTTATGTTTTATCTTCAGTTTTTCCTGCATGGTGGAACGCCTCAGATCAAGATATCTGTACTTTAGACGCAATTCCTCCGTCACTTCTATATCATCTTTGATCTCAAAAGGAACGGTCTCTGATGTTGATAGCACTTCTATGCCGGTAACATCGACTTCTATTTCCCCCGTTACTACCTTCGGATTAACTGTCCCCTCGGGCCTGGGAGAAACTTTGCCTGATATTTTCACGCAGTACTCGCTTCTAAGCTCATGCGCCGCTTTGTGCGCATCTTTATTTTTTGCGGGGTCGAAAACGATCTGGGTTATCCCGTGTTTATCCCTGAGGTCCATAAATATGATCTCTCCATGGTCACGCCTGGAAGCCACCCACCCGGAAAGTGTAACCTCTCGAGAAATATCTTTTGCTGTTAATTCCCCGCAGTTATGTGTTCTTATCATGAAAATCCTTTCGCAACGATTAGCGCTATACCTG
>JABMSC010000226.1 GCA_013204685.1 Candidatus Omnitrophota bacterium
CGAGCGACCGAAGGAAGTCCCGTTAGGGAGAAGTGCCGAGGCCTCCCGGGCTCGGCCAATCTCAGAAAAAGGCGCCCCCACGACAACGAACTACGAACAACGAACTCTGAACTAAATTATTATGAAAAGCAAAGAATTAAAAATAGTAATAGCTGACGATAATAAGGAGATGTGCGAACTTATAACGGATATCCTTGGAGATTCGGGATATAAGGTAGATGCCGTTTATGACGGGTATGAACTTCTTACTTATCTTGAGACCAATGTCCCGGCTGTTATAATACTGGATCTGATGATGCCGGAGAAGGACGGCATAACCATTTTCGATACCATTAAGCAGATTTCCCCCTACTCAAAGATCATAATTTACACCGGCCACCAGGAATACGAACACAGTATCTACGCCCGAAATGCTGACCGCTTTGTGGTCAAGGGTCAGAGCATAAAAGAACTTGTTGATGCTGTGGATGAGTTGGCGTAAGTAAGAGCAAGAAAATAAGCCTGCGAATTCCGAACTAAACATGAATTTCACTATCACCCACAAAGATAAAAACACCCGGGCGCGTTGCGGAAGGATCGACACGCTTCACGGAAAGGTCGAAACTCCCGTATTTATGCCCGTGGCAACTCAAGGCACCGTAAAAGCTGTTTCAGCCCGGGAGCTTCATGATACCGGTGTTGAGATGATAATCTCGAACGCGTACCACCTCTACATGCGTCCCGGAGCGGAAATAATCCAAAAAGCGGGCGGCCTGCACAAATTTATGGGCTGGGACGGCGTGATCACGACTGATAGCGGCGGTTTCCAGATCTTCAGCCTCGCCGAGCTCAGAAAGATAAGAGAAGATGGCGTTGAGTTTCAGTCGCATATTGACGGTGCGCGTCATTTCTTCACGCCCGAAAAAATAGTGGATTTTCAGCTTTTGCTCGCGAGCGACATCATGATGCCGCTGGATGAGTGCGTCCACTATCCCGCAACGAGAGACTATGTGGAAAGTTCAGTCGAGGTAACATTGAATTGGGCAAAGAGATCAAAGGACCGTTTAATTGAAAAAGAGGGACAAAGTGCACTTTTTGGGATCATACAGGGAAGCACATATAAAGATTTGCGCGAAAAATGCACCCTTGAACTCGTTAGCATGGACATGGACGGCTATTCTTTGGGAGGTATCGGCGTGGGCGAGCCCACTGACGTTATAAATGAGATCACGGATTTTACTGCCGGGCTTATCCCGGAGGGCAAGGTACGCTATCTTATGGGAGTGGGGGTTCCTTCTGACATGCTGGAAGCCATATCGTGCGGTGTCGATATGTTCGACTGTGTCATTCCGACACGTAACGGCAGGAACGGCCAGGCGCTTACCTCCAGCGGCAAAAAACAGATCCGCAATGCCGCATTTAAAGAGGACTTTGTCCCGATAGACGCGGAATGCGACTGTTACACATGCAAAAATTACAGCCGCGGGTATATCCGCCACCTTTTTAACGCCGAAGAAATGCTCGGACCGCGTCTTGTCTCTTTGCATAATATTAACTTTTATGTTAAACTTATACATCTATCCCGCGAGGCAATCCGGGAAGGACGGTTCGAAGAATTTAAGAAAGAATTTATCTCCCGCTATGAGGCGGGAGATGAGTGAGGAAGTAACTTAAAAAAACCAAAGGAGAACCAATGCTTACACTAGCTTTCGCACAGGCCGGGGGCGCTTCAGCCGGCGCGCCGCAGGCGCAGCAAAGTCCCATCATAGCTTTGTTGCCTTTTCTACTTATATTTGTTATTTTTTATTTCCTGCTTATCAAGCCCCAGAAAAAACAGCAAGCCGCACACAGAAAAATGCTCACGGAGCTTGAGAAAAACCAGGAAGTTGTAACTTCCGGCGGCATATACGGCACAATTACCAATGTAGAAAAAGAAAACGATGTAATAACCCTTCGTATAGATGATAATACAAAAATAAAAGTCCAGAAAAGTGCTGTTGCACGGCTTAAAAAAGCAGATGCGGGGCAGACAGGGTAATAAGTTCGGAGTTGGGAGTTGGGAGTTCGGAGTTCGTAGTATTAAGCAAACTACTCCGGGCTCCTGACTAATATGAAAGGAATATCCTAAAGATGAAAAATCTAAAATGGAAATGTATTCTGGTAGTAGCCGTTGCAGCTCTTGCTATATGGCTATCGTATCCACCGCTTGATGTCTATGATGAAGCTGGGAACATGACCAAAGAGGGCAATATCAAGCTCGGTCTTGACCTGCAGGGCGGGATGCACCTGGTTCTTCAGGTTGATACTTCGAAACTGACGGAGAACGAAGCGAAAGATGCCCCCCAGCGCGCCATTGAAGTCATACGCAACAGGATAGACCAGTTTGGTGTTGCTGAACCGTTTATAACTCTTCAGGGAAAAGACCGCATCATTATTCAGCTCCCCGGTATTACCGACAGGAAAAGGGCAAAAGAGATCATCGGGAGGACCGCCCATCTGGAATTTAAACTTGTATCGGATGACCCTGAACTTATCAAAAAAGCGACCGGTGGGGAAGAAGTCGAAGGATATGAACTCAAATATATAGAGAATAGAGATGGTAAGACCGAACCTCTTCTTGTCGAAAGTGAAGGGGTCCTCACCGGAGACATGCTGGTGGATGCTACCACTGAATTCAGCCAGCAGGGTTTCGGGCAGCCGTATGTTTCGCTTACATTGAACTCAAAAGGCGGGGATATATTCGCTGATGTTACCGGGGCTAATGTAGGGAGACGTCTTGCCATTGTGCTTGACGGTGAAGTTGATTCAGCTCCTGTTATCAGGGAAAGGATACCTTCCGGAAGGGCCCAGATAACCGGGAACTTTTCCGTCCAGGAAGCAAAAGACATATCTTTGGTGTTAAGAGCTGGTGCTCTTCCGGCTCCTGTCACTATCATAGAAGAGAGAAGTGTCGGGCCGGCTCTTGGAAAAGATTCAGTGCAAAAGGGCATACAGGCCATTATCATGGGCGGTATAGTCGTACTTGCTTTTATGACCGTGTATTATCTTATTGCGGGTGTCATAGCCAACTTTGCTCTTTTTCTGACCATGCTCATAATAACAGCCGCTTTATCATATCTGGGCAGGACCGTCGGGGCCACGCTTACTCTTCCAGGTATAGCCGGTCTTGTTCTTACGATCGGTATGTCAGTTGACGCAAATGTGCTTATCTTTGAAAGGATCAGGGAAGAACTGAAACTTGGCAAGGCCTTAAGGGCCGCGATACATGCCGGTTACGATAAGGCTTTCTGGACGATCCTGGACGCCAATGTAACTACACTGATCACCGCTTTAATACTCTTCCAGTTCGGCACGGGGCCGGTAAGAGGGTTCGCGACGACCTTGAGTATAGGAATTGTGGCCAGTATGTTTACCGCGCTTGTTGTAACGCGCCTTGCGCTTGACCTGGTTACGATACTGAAGCCCAAGATGGAGACCTTGCACATGCTGCAGCTTTTTCAGCAGCCGAACATTCCTTTTGTAAAGATCCGCAAGCTGGCATATATATTCTCGATCCTGGTTATCGGTATCGGTATGACCTTTTTTGTGCAGCGCGGGGCAAGAAACTACGGCATAGACTTCACCGGAGGGACGCTTCAACAGTTCAGGTTCACCGAATCTGTTTCTGCTGAAGATGTGAGAGGCACACTTGCAGGCATCGGCCTGGGAGAATCGTCCATACAGCAGTTCGGTGAGGACAAAGAAGTTATCGTAAGATCCTACGGCGGGCAGACAGACGTGATAGTCGCGGGACTGGAAGAGAAGTTCGGGGCTGGTTCATTCGAAATTATGAGGGTTGAAGCCGTAGGTCCCGCGGTAGGAGAGGACTTAAGGCGTGCGGCTATAAAGGCACTTATATTCGCGATGATAGGAATTTGCTTGTATATTTCAATCAGGTTCGAGTTCAGATTCGCTATAACCGCTATAATAGCTCTATTACATGATGTTCTTGTTGCTCTCGGCATGATAGCCCTTACCGGAAGGGAGATCAGTCTGCCTGTAATAGCGGCACTTTTGACCATAGTCGGTTATTCCATAAACGATACCATAGTGCTTTTTGACCGCATACGTGAAGATAGAAAATTTATGCGTAAAGCCTCGCAGGAAGAGATAATAAATACCAGTATCAACCAGACGCTTTCACGTACGGCACTAACTTCACTTACGACACTAATGGTTGTTCTGGCTCTTTTTATCTTCGGAGGCAAGGTCATAAACGATTTTTCATTTGTTCTTCTGGTTGGCGTTATAGTTGGTACGTATTCATCTATCTTCATAGCAAGCCCGCTTCTTATCGACTGGCCGGGAAGAAGAGTAATTCGAAGATAAATTCAGTGTGTGTAGCATGTAGTGGTTGAGGCGGAGAGTTTAAGCCAAACACTGCATGCTATATGCTGCATGCCATATACAAAAGTGTTACCCCAATTCTAGATTATGTCAAACAATCATGACCATTATAAGATAGGCGAGAGAGGTGCCTGGCTGGGGATCTTCAGCAACTTTCTGCTTTTTATTGTGAAACTCTTCGCCGGGGTTATAGGCCATTCACAGGCTATGATCGCCGATGCGTTTCATACCGCCAGCGACGCGTTAACAAGCGTGGGCGTACTTATCGGGTTCAGGATAGCAAAAAAACCGCCTGATGACCATCATCCTTTTGGGCACGGGCGCGCGGAATCTATTGCGGCCAAAATAGTGTCTCTGGTCCTTATTTTTGTAGGCGTTAAGATATTATTTGATTCCGCCAGGGTGCTCATAACGGGCGAGATGTCCGAACCGGGCGCCATTGCTCTTATAGCCGGGATTATTTCGATAATAGTAAAAGAGATCACTTACCGGAAAGTTCTCACAGCAGGCAAAAAGATAGGGAGCACTTCCTTAAAGGCCGATGCTTACCACCACCGGAGTGATGCTCTTTCTTCGATAGCCGCGATCATCGGGATTGCCGGTGCTAGGATGGGCAAGCTTTTTATGGACCCCCTGGCAGGTGTTGTCGTGGCGGGATTCATAATCAAGATGGGCGTCGAATCCTTCCACATGGCCTATGATGAGCTTATGGATGCGGCCCCCCCACCTGAGCTTCGCAAAAAGATAAAAGGTATTGCTGAAGGGGTTGACGGAGTCGAGCTGGTAAAAAAGATAATGGCCCGCAAGACTGGTATAGAATTTTTTCTGGAAGTAACCATTGGTATAGACGGAGCGAAGACGGTTAAAGAAGGGCACATGGTGACCATAAAGGTCAAACGGGCACTCTTCAAAGAAATGCCCCAGGTAAAGGGAGTTGTTGTACACGTGGAACCGGTGTGAGGTAGTTCAGAGTTCGGAGTTCGTAGTCCGGAGGTTGGAGCTTAACTACTACGAACAACGAACTCCCAGCGAACGAAGTGAGCGTACTACGAACTTATTATGAATACCATCTGGAAAATACACGAAGAAAACACAAGATTGCAAAAAAGCCTTGGCGATGAACTGGGTGTCACGCCTTTATTCGCACAGCTACTGGTGAACAGGGGGTTAAAGACTCCGGGAGCAGCGCAGGAATTCCTTTTTGGGGATATGTCTTTCTGCAGTGATCCTTTTCTTATGAAAGATATGGACCGGAGCGTTTCGAGGATAAAAAAAGCGATAGATGCAAAAGAGAAAATACTTATCTACGGTGACTATGATGTTGATGGTGTCACTTCCGTGGCGCTTCTTTCCGATATATTTGATAAGCTGGGAGCAAATTACGAAACGTTCATACCTAACCGTCTCGAGGACGGATATGGTCTCAACATCAGGGCCATAGCTCTGGCGAGGGATCATGGAACAAAACTGATAGTCACTGTCGACTGCGGGATCAATTCCGTAGAAGAAGTCGAATGTGCCAACAAGTACGGCATAGATGTCATTATTACCGATCATCATGTCGTAAAAGGAAGTGAACGCCCTCCCGCTTACGCGATAATAGATCCCCATCAGAGTGATTGTTCATATCCGTTCACTGCTCTGGCCGGTGTAGGGGTTACTTATAAACTTGCCAGGGCCCTCATGCGGGGGAAAGAGGAAGAGGTTGACGAGCATCTTGATCTTGTGGCGCTTGGAACCATAGCCGATGTCGTGCCTCTTACAGGAGAAAATCGCATATTGGGCAAAGCGGGACTGAAAAAAATAGCAAATACAAATAAACCGGGCCTCAAAGCCCTGATGGAGATCGCAAAGGTAGATCCCGAGAAACTTACATGCAGGCATATCGGCTTTATGCTGGCCCCAAGGATAAACGCTATGGGACGTGTTGGCTCAGCTAATATGGCTTTGGACCTTTTGGTCTGCAAAGATATGACCGAGGCGAGGCGTCTGGCCCGTGTTCTTGACGGGGAGAATAAGAACCGGCAGGAGATAGAGAAGGTAATAGTGAAACAAGCGGTCGAGAAAGTAAAAAGCACCATGGATCCTGAAAAAGAAAAAGTCATCGTTGTCGCGGATGATGACTGGCATCCCGGGGTGATAGGTATAGTTGCTTCGCGTCTGGTCGACGAATTCAATAAACCCGCAATACTGATATCTTTAAAAGGCGATACAGGTAAAGGATCGGGCAGGGGAGTGGCCGGGTTTGATCTTTTTCAGGCAATAGATAAAGCGGAAGAACATCTTATCACTTTCGGCGGGCATAAGCAGGCATGCGGAATAAAGATAAAAAAAGAGAATATCGGTTCTTTCAGGGATGCGATCAACGAAGCCGCGCCATCATGTTTCTGCGACGAGGAAGAGCTTATCCCGGAACTAAAGATAGATCTGAAGATCCCGTTTGCACATGTAGGGGTGAAACTCATCAATGAACTTTCCCTCCTCATGCCATACGGCCAGGGTAATTCGGAACCTGTTTTCTGTACGGGCGGGATCAAAGTGAAAAGGCCACCCCGGGAGATAGGTCGGAACGGGTTCAAATTCCTGGCTACCTGCGGGAACCTTACGTGTGAAGCGATAACCTTCAGAAAAAACTCGGTTCGAAAGCCTAAAAACGGAGATATGATAGACCTCGCATATACCCCGTCGATCAACAGCTGGAACGGCATTGATTCGATACAATTGAATATTAAGGATCTCAGGCTCGCGAATTAGCCGTAGGGGCGAATAAATATTCGCCCTTAACAAATGACAATCATATGTCCGAAAATTTAACAGGGCGAAAAGTTTTTCGCCCCTACAAAGATTATTACCTCGGGGGTTGAACTGGATATAAAAAAAACCGGCTGATCAGCCGGTTTTTTTAACTACGAACTACGAACTCTGAACTACGATCTAATCACGCTTTCTTAACCTTCCCTGCTTTAATACATTTTGCGCATACGGTGACTTTTTTCTTCTTGCCGTCAACGAGTGTGCGCACAGACTGAAGGTTGGGGCAAAAACGTCGTTTACTTATTCCGGTAATTCTCTGGCCGACACCGCCTTTACTTTTTGCCATACCTCTACGGCTTATAGTTTGTCCGCTTACCGGTTTCTTCCCACATACATAACAAATTCTTGCCATCTTTAAGCCTTTCTCTTATAATCCTATATATGTATATAACCTGTATATAGATTAATTATCGATTTATTGTCGCCTGAAACGTAGCCGATAATATCATAATAAAGGACAATATGCAAGATAAAAACCCCCACGGGGACATCTCAGTCAGGTATATCAAGGGCGTTGGGCCCCAGAAGGCCCAGTTTTTTGAGAAACTCGGCGTCGGGACCGTAACGGACCTTTTTTATTATCTGCCGAGGTGTTATGAGGACAGGACCAGGATAGTAGAGGTAAAAGATGTCGAGCCCGGCCAGCCCCAGGCGGTTATCGGCACGGTTCTTAAAACCAATCTTTTCAGGGCTTCCACCGGAACTACTATTTTTGAGATGGCAGTTGGCGATGAAAAACGCCGGGTTTTTGCTGTATGGTATAATCAGCCATATATGAAAAAGTTATTTGAAGTTGGGCAAAAAATAATGCTTTATGGTAAGGTGGAAGTCGTAAAACACCTTCAGATAACCCACCCCGTCTTTGAGATATTGAATGAAGAAGATCCCGGGGCCTCGCTTAATATCGGCAGGATAGTCCCCGTTTATCCTCTCACGGAAAACCTCACACAAAAATATCTCCGGAAGATCTCTTATCAGGCAATAAGATCATATTCAGGAGGAATGAAGGACCGGCTTCCCACACGCATAAGAGCAAAACATAAACTTGTGGACTCGAAATTTGCCATAGAGAATATACATTTTCCATGTTCTTTTGATAATCTTGAGAAGGCTTATAAAAGGCTTATTTTCGAAGAATTCTTTATACTTCAGGTGGTGATGGCACTCCGCCGGAAAAAAATAAGAAAAAAAGGCATCAAGCACGAAGCCCGAGAAGGGTTTTTGGAGAGTTTTGAAAAATTATTCCACTTTGAACTTACCTCCGAGCAAAAGAAATGCATAGGGGAGATAGAGCGTGACATGTCAGCTGATAAGCCCATGTATCGCCTGCTTCAGGGTGATGTAGGCAGCGGAAAAACCGCCTGCGCGATGTACGCCTTACTCCTGACGGCCGAGAACCAATACCAGGCGGCGTTAATGGTGCCGACCGAAATACTGGCACGCCAGCATTTTGTTACTGTCAGTAAAACTTTTATGCCGCTGGGGCTGAATGTACGTCTTTTAATAAACGGTATGGATCAAAAATCAAAAGAAACCGTCAAAAAAGAGATCGCATCAGGCGAAGCGGATATAATAATAGGAACTCATTCACTGATACAGAAACATGTCGATTACAAGGATCTCGGCCTGGTCATAATAGACGAGCAGCATAAGTTCGGTGTTACACAAAGAAAAGCCCTTAGAAGTAAAGCCAAAATGCCCGACACTCTCATTATGACAGCAACGCCTATCCCCAGGAGCCTTGCTCTTACGATATACGGGGACATGGATATTTCTTTTTTGAAGGAAAAACCCGAAGGCCGTGAACCTGTTGTGACGTATTGGGCGGAAGAGGACCGCCGTGAAGCCGTTTATGGATTTATACGCGATGAAATCGCCAAGGGGCGGCAGGCGTTTATCGTGTGCCCCCGGGTTAAAGAGGAGGCGTCTTCGGACCTGAAGTCCGTTGAGGAGATGTACAGGCATCTTCAGGAAGATGTTTTCGCTGATTTTCACCTTGCACTTGTGCATGGCAGGATGAAGCCTGATGCTAAGAAAAAAGTAATGGAAAAATTCAGGGATGGCAAGTATGATATTCTGATCGCGACCACAGTGATAGAAGTCGGTGTTGATATCCCCAATGTTACGGTTATGCTTGTGGAACATGCCGAAAGATACGGCCTGTCACAGCTTCATCAGCTCCGGGGAAGAATAGGGCGCGGCAGGCACCAGTCCTACTGTATCCTTATAGGTGAACCCAAAACCGAAGCCTCTTACAGGAGACTTACTACCATGTCAGAAACCAACGACGGGTTCGAGATCGCCGAAATGGATATGGATATACGCGGTCCCGGTGAATTCCTGGGCACCAGACAAAGCGGTCTTCCGGAACTCAAGTTCGGGAATATAGCCAGGGATTTCAAGATCATGGAAGAGGCCAGGCTGGAGGCTTTTACACTGGTAGGGGAAGATCCGTCTTTAGAAGACCCGCATAACTCAGGCATCAAAGAAAGTATTGCTAAGATATAACTTCGCGGATAACTTGCCTACTTTCGATGGCGATGCGACGCAGATTCGTCAGATTGTCATGAACCTGATCAC
>JABMSC010000024.1 GCA_013204685.1 Candidatus Omnitrophota bacterium
TATTTATGGATCCTTCGGCTCGGTCGCGCACACGCTCCCTCGCTCAGGATAAATTCGCCCGAATGATTTAGAATTCTTCCCCAACTTCGTAACGAGCAAATCTCTTGATCTGGATATTTTCGCCGATCGTCGCTATTGTCTGCGTAATAAGATCCTTTATCTTTACATTGGGATCTTTTATGAACGGCTGTTCTATTAAACAAGCTTCTGAAAAATACTTCTCAAGCTTGCCGTTCACTATTTTTTCGGTAACTTCTGCCGGCTTATCTTTTACCTGGCTTCTGAAGATCTCTTTTTCTTTTTCTATGGCATCTTCCGGGATCTCATCTTTTGAAACGTAAAGAGGATTTGCCGCAGCTACCTGCATGGCGATCTCCTTGGTAAGCTTCCGGAAGTCATTGTTCCTTGCAACAAAATCGGTCTCACAGTTAACTTCGACCAAAACCCCGATCCTGTTACCCATATGAATATAACTCTCTATCACTCCCTGACCCGCAATGCGTGTAGCTTTTTTTGCGGCTTTTGCGATACCTTTTTTGCGCAGGATCTCAACGGCTTTATCAATGTCTCCGCCGGATTCTTTTAGAGCATCTTTACAGTCCACCATGCCCGCAGATGTTTTAAATCTTAATTTTTTTACAGCGTCCATTAAACTCATTTTATTGCTCCTATCTTTGCGAACTACTTATCATCCAATTTTATATCACCTTCTATGTCTTCTTCGGCGATCTCGACTTCTTTCGCTTCTTCTGCTACTGGTTCTATCACGTCTTCCTTCCCTTCTTCCGCTTCTTCTGCTATTGGTTCTATCACGTCTTCCTTCACTTCTTCCTCTTCGGCCGGCTTCTCTTCATCTTCTTTTTCAGAAGATGTTTCTTCGCCGCTTTCAGGAGGTTCCTCTTTCCCCTGAGGCTTCGGAGCGCCTGTAAGCGCGCTGTACTCATTAGCTCCTTCTTCTGCAGCATCAGCCAGTTTGGAAAGAATGTATTTTATGGCTCTTATGGCATCATCATTCCCCGGAATGGGATAATCAATTTGGGTAGGATCACAGTTTGTATCTATAAGGGCAATAACCGGAATACTTATCTTTCTGGCTTCCTTGATAGCTATCTCTTCAGCTTCTGAATCTATGACAACAACACAGTCCGGCAGTGCGCTCATATCCTTTATGCCGCCCAGATTCCTGCGCAATTTATGTTCTGCTTTTTCCAGATGAGCTTTTTCTTTTTTTGCAAGAGATTCATAACCCTCGGTTTGTTTCATCTCTTCAAGTTTATGCAGCTTGTCTACACTTCTTCTTATAGTCGCAAAATTCGTCAGACACCCTCCAAGCCATCTTTCGTCTACATAGAACATCCCGCAGCGTTCGGCCTCTTCTTTGACGATACTTTTTGCCTGTTTCTTCGTACCCACAAAAAGGACCTTTTTGCCGGCAGCTGTCAGGTCACGAACTACGGCTTGAGCTTCTGCCAAAGCTGCTTCAGTTTTCTTAAGATCGATTATGTATATACCGCACTTTTCACCGAAGATAAACTTTTCCATCCTCGGGTTCCACTTGTTGGTCTGATGCCCAAAATGTACACCATTTTCCAACAGTTCTCTAATTACATCTGACACTATTGCCATAACTCTATTCCTCCTGTTTCTACCAGTCATCCCCTCGCATGATACAATTAAAAAACCCCCCACTCAAGGGCTCATTGTACCGAAAGGCCTAACTGCTTTAATTATTACAAATTACACGTACGAACGAATATTATATATAAAAATGATATTATTGCAAGGAAAATATCAAAATGAGAACTGCATCTCGTAAAGCTTTTGATATAAAGGACTTGTGTTCATGAGCTCTTCGTGAGAACCCGAGCCTACGATCCTGCCTTTATCTATTACGACTATTTTATCGGCATGCTTGATCGTGCTCAGGCGATGTGCAATAACAACTACCGTGCGGCCCTTCATAAGATTGTTTATGGCATCCTGCACAAGCTTTTCGCTTTCCGTGTCAAGCTGGCTGGTTGCTTCATCGAATATCAGTATGGGGGGATTTTTATAAATGGCCCGGGCGATCGCGATCCTCTGTCTCTGTCCGCCGGACACTTTTAGGCCCCTTTCGCCGATCATTGTATTGTACCCTTCAGGAAAATCCTTTATGAACATATGGGCATTGGCCGCACGCGCAACACGCTCAAGCTGCTCTTCGTCTATTTCATGTCCGTAGGTAATATTTTCGCGTACGGTATCATTGAACAAAAGGGTTTCCTGAGTCACCATCCCTATATTTTCCCTTAAAGACCTGATCGAAAAATTCTTTAGCTCCGCGCCGTTTATAAGAACTTTTCCATTCGTAGGATCATAAAAACGAGGAATTAAATTAACAATCGTACTTTTCCCCCCTCCTGAAGGACCGACAAGCGCGACTATTTCACCCTTTTTGATCTCAAGCTCAATGTCTTCCAGAACCAATTCTTTTTCTTCGCCATATGTAAAGGCGATGTCCTTAAACTCTATGGATGTTTCGAAAGATGTAAACTCTACGGCATCTTCTTTATCTTTTATTGTTACAGGTTCATCGAGGAGCTCAAAAATACGATCCGCTGCTGCAAGCGCCTGCTGGTTCACCCCGTACACATTACTCAATTTCTTAGCCGGTTTCATCATTGAAAAAACAGCAAAAAGAAAAGCTCCGAACACTCCCGCTGAAAGTTCTCCCGAGATTATACTTTTTCCTACAACCAGCATTATTACTGACCCACAGGCTATACCCATGATCTCCGTCATCGGACTTACTATTTTCATGCGGCGGAGAGCCTTCATGGTCAGAAGATAAAAAACCTGGTTCTTATCCTTAAACCGGTTCCATTCATAATTCTGCATATTAAAAGATTTGACGACTTTAGAAGCGGTTATGGTTTCCAGCAGCATATTGTTTATATCGCCTATTTTCTCCTGAGAACTTCTGCTTATTTTTCTTAGGCGTTTCCCTATTCTAACAACCGGATAAATAATCATCGGGAAAAGCACCAGGCTGAGCAGTATAAGCTTTAAAGGCATCCCGAAAAATATGGTCGTTATCATAATAACGACATATGCAATAAGCTGGATCGGCTGGAAAAAAGTATCGGCAAAAGCACTGCTTATCGCGTCTCTTATTATATTCGCGTCATATGTTATTTTAGACATTAACTGGCCCGTGGGGTTTTTACTGTAAAAATCCATGGAAAGCGCCAGTAATTTCTCGTAGATCATATTTTTTACGTCCCGGATCACCCTCTGGCTCAGATCGTTCATCAGAACCGTCTGCAGGTACTGGAAAATCCCTTTAAGTAAAAACGCGACAACAAAAAAGATCGTTGTCATATAAAGGAGTTTTATCTGGGAAATGCTATTGATCTTATCGAGAAAAGCGGTGATCCAGGTGAATGATTCAAGCGCCTCCGGAACAGCCAGGGGTTTCCCCGTCAGGATCTTATCTACTCCGAACATGATCATTGCCCCTGGTGAAGCTGTCATAAGACTCGTCCCGATCATGCAAATGATCGCAAAAATGAAAATGCCGATATGCGGCACAATAAGCTTAACAAATCTAAGGTATTTGCTCATATTTAATGCTTCTCTCCTGTATATATTTAGCTTTCTGGCCCTTGATTGTAGCATAGATAGTGGGGCTTGTCGAGGGGTTAGGGAGTACTGCGGGGTATCGGGTAATCGGGGTATCGGTAGGATAGGATATCTGGATACCCCGATGTCCCGATAACCTGATATCCCCCTTCCTCTTGCCCTACTTCCCCATTAGTGCTATAATCTTCCGGAAGAAAATACCACAATATAAAGGACTTTTTATGGATAAACTTCGTGTAGCTGTTATAGGAACCGGTCATCTGGGGTCACTTCACGCAAAAATGTATACCGCGTTAAGAAGAAGGTCCAATGTGTCCTTAGTCGGCGTATGTGATGTCAGAAAATCCGTAGCCATGGAAGAGGCTAATAAATACAACACAAATTACTATGCCGATTACCGTGATCTTCTGGATAAGGTAGACGCAGTGAGCATAGTTGTCCCCACCGTCCTCCATCATGAAATAGCAAAAGAGTTCCTGAAGGCCGGGGTCCATGTGCTGGTTGAAAAACCAATGACAAAAACCATTGAAGAAGCGGATGAATTGATCGCTATCGCCGAAGAAAAGAGCCTTATACTTCAGGTAGGACATATTGAGAGGTTTAATTCTGCTGTTCGGGCGGTTGAGCCTCTTCTTCATAATCCAAAATTTATAGAATGCCACCGTCTGGGATCGATCAAGAAAAAAGGCCGCATCAAGGACGTGGGAGTTGTGCTTGACCTTATGATACACGACATCGATATCATATTGGGTCTTGTGAATTCTAAAGTTAAGGATATAGAGGCTGTCGGAATAAGCACCGTTTCCGAGCATGAAGATCTGGCTAATGTACGACTGACTTTCCAGAACGATGTAATAGCCGACATCACCGCCAGCCGTGTAACAAAAGAAGAAACCCGGAAAATACGCATATTCCAGGAACAATCCTATATACTTCTGGACTACATGCACCAGGAAGCGTCCCTTTATGAGAAAACCAACGAGATAATGCGCCACAAAAAGATCAGGATCAGAAAGAGAGATGCTCTCAAGGTCGAACTCAAATCTTTTATTTCATGCGTCCGTGACCACAGAAAACCTATTGTTTCCGGACATGAAGGACGGCAGTCCCTTCGCGTAGCTTTGGATATACTCGATAAGATCCATAGCACGAAAGGAATGGTGCTGTAGGGTAAGGATTTGATCCCTGCAGGTATTTTTCCCATGAACAAAAACATCCTCATCATAACAGGCGAACCTTCCGGCGATACTCGGGGCAGCGAACTCCTCGCTGAGCTTAAACCCCTATTTCCGGATACTCACTTTTGGGGCTTTGGCGGGGACACGATGGCCACCGAAGGCTGTGAGCTCATCGAACACGTCCAAAACCTCTCCATAGTAGGCGTTTGGGAAGCTATTGTGAAACTCCCCAGGATCCATGCTCAATATAAAAATCTTACCGACAATGTAACCAGGAGAAAACCTCTCCTTGCAATTTTAATTGATTATCCCGGATTTAATCTTAGAGTGGCAAAGTTCCTTCACTCTCAAGGAATACCTGTCATTTATTATATCACTCCGCAGGTCTGGGCCTGGGGTCAGTGGCGGGTCAAGTCCTTAAAAAATTATGTAGATAAGGCCCTTCCCCTCTTTAAATTCGAAGAGAAGTTTCTTTCCGAGAGGGGCGTGAGTTGCCAGGCTGTGGGACATCCTTTGCTTGATAAAATTTCCCCCTCTCAAAGTGACGAGAAGAATGAAAACTTCACCATAGCGCTTATGCCCGGCTCGCGTAAGACTGAAGTTCACGGAACCTTCCCGGTAATGCTGGAGGCCGCTGAAAGAATACGAAAATACCAGGGCGATGTAAATTTCGTTCTAGCTGAAAGTTCTAACATAGATAGTGACCTGTATGCCGAGAGCCTGAAAGGACATAAAACCCTTCCCCTTGAGCGAATTAAGGATGATACTTTTAAGGTTTTGGAAAAATGTGATTTCGCAATTGTCGCCTCCGGAACGGCAACTCTTGAAACAGCTATAATGGAAAAACCCATGGTAGTGGTCTACCGCGTGGCGCTATTAACGGCGCTTCTATTTAAGGCGTTCGTAAGAATGCCTCATGGGGAGCCCCATATCGCCCTGGTCAATATTATAGCCGGAGGAGAGGTTGTTCCGGAACTCCTGCAGCTGGACCTATCCCCGGAAAGCCTTTCTAAGCAAGTCCTTGAGATCATTGGTGACGACTCCATGATGAATGACATGAAACAAAGGCTTAAGGAGATCAAGAAAACCCTGGGAGGGCCCGGTGCAAGCAAGAGGGCTGCTGAAGCGATCAGGGAGTTTGCTAAGGAACGAGGGGTTTCATCTTAAAATGCAAATTTAGCAATGCAAATTTAGCATTTTAAATTGCTGAATTACAACACTTCCACCGCTATTCCGGCGGCTTCTGCTTTTTTAATAAATTCTTCTTTATTGAGGAGATACATCTTATCGCTTTCAAGAGCAAGCGCGCTGTATTTATTTTCAGCTAAGAGGTCTATTGTCTCCGGCCCGACGGCAGGAACATCCCATCTCATATCCTGATCCGGGCGGCTCACCTTTATCATAACACAGCCTTCACCGGCTGTTTTCGCGGCTCTTGAAATAGTCTCATCGGTGCCTTCCATGGCCTCCACTGAAACGATCGCCCCTCCTTTGACAATTAATGTCTGGCCTATGTCCATTCCCGCTAGCTTTTTTGCGGTATCATAGCCGAACTTGATGTCTTCTGTTTCATGAGCGTCAGGCGCGCGGGAGGTAAGAACGCCTTTTTGCGTAACCATATGTGAAAGGTATTTCATGCCGTCGACAACTTCAACCCCTATCTTCTTGAGCTGCCGCGTGATCTCTTCCAGTATTGAATAATCTTTTTTGTTCTTCAATTCTTTAAGGGTCTTTTCTTTCTCACCGATGTCACTATATATCACGGTCTTCTCGACTTTGCCTATCATTGCCAATTGCCTGATCCTCTCCTTGACCAGGAGAAACGCGAACTTGGCATATTCGTTTATTCCCACCCAGTATATTTTTGAAGCCTCTTTTTCCAGTTCTTCATTAGCCATTCCGCGAAGGGCGTATACCACCACTTCATCCCCCTGCCGTTTGGCTGAGCGTATAAATTCTAAGGGGAGCTCTCCTCCACCTGCTACTAAAGCTATTTTGGTCATAATGTATCCTTTGGCTCACGAATCAGTGCTGCCTGCCCCCCACTATATAATAGCGTCTTTCCTGTCCATGATGGCAAACATGATATCCGCTTTACATACAACTTTGTCGTTAACCGTGGCCTCTCCATGCAGCTTCAGGATGTTTCCCCGTATAATTTTAACAAGTTCTGCCTTAAGATCCAACCGATCACCCGGGACGACGGGAGCTTTGAACTTGGCGTTATCGATCGTCATAAAAAACGCCATCTTATCTCCGCCTTCACCGCTGATCATAGCAAGAACTCCGCCTGTCTGCGCCAGTGCTTCCACAATAAGAACTCCCGGCATGATAGGTTTTCCGGGAAAATGCCCCTGAAAATAAGGTTCATTAAATGAAACATTCTTATAGGCTTTCACCCATTTCATTTTCTCATAATCAATGACCCTGTCGATCAAAAGAAACGGGTATCTGTGCGGAATAAATGACATGATCTCTTGAATGTCCATAACTTTACCTTTATCGCTCATTTTAGCTCCTTTGGTTAACCATTAAGTGCTGCCTGTCCCGTTAGAAATTCCTTCGGAATTTTTTAACGGGGGGTTCTGAGTGCTGGGTTCTGCGTATTGCACTCAGCACTCGGCACTCAGCACTCAGCACCAACTACTTATCGCGTTCCCAAGCTTGACCCTGCTTACAACTTACTTACATACTTCTTATACAGCTTCTCCGCCAGTTTCGCGTTTAAATCGTGTCCTGACTTCTCAGCAACAATTCTTCCTATTACAGGAACCCCAAGCACATAAAGATCGCCGATAAGATCGAGTATTTTATGCCTTACAGGTTCATCCGGAAACCTCAAGTTGGTCCTGAAGGGTCCCTTGTTTCCCATTATCAGAGTGTTGTCGGTAGTGGCTCCCCTG
This sequence comes from Candidatus Omnitrophota bacterium, assembly GCA_013204685.1. Lineage (GTDB taxonomy): Bacteria > Omnitrophota > Gorgyraeia > Tantalellales > Tantalellaceae > JABMSC01. Next base: position 7,703 of record JABMSC010000024.1, read on the forward strand.
CCAAGACCAAGGATCCGTAAAAAGAACGCTTCCCTTTTAAGACAAAAAGTCCTGGCCGGGGCGATCTCTTTTACAAAAGAATCCTGATCAAGTATTATATCAAATTCTTCACGTCCTATGGAAGCAATATTATAATCTATAAGATACGAGATCCTGAAAACATCATTGGGATAAATTGATAGTTTCCGCCCGTTCTCTTCTATATGTTCAGCCTCTAGAATTTTTATTACCTGGCGCGCTTCCGGCAGCTCTCTTAACCCCGCTTCTTTTAAGTGTTTGAAAAAGCCGAGAGCGCTTCCGTCAAGCGCCGGAAGCTCCTTGCTGTCGATCTCGACCATTATATTGTCAATTCCGAGCGCCCAAAGAGCGGCTAAAAGATGTTCAACTGTTTGAACCCGGGTCCGCCCCGAGCCAAGAACAGTTCTCCTGCCATGAGCAGCTGAGGCGTGAGAATCTTTCAAGCATATCGCGGGACTATCCTCACAATCTATCCTCCTGAAGCATATGCCTGCATCTGCCTCCAGGGGGATACACTTTACCGTTGATCGCGCGCCTGTCTGAAGGCCCCTTCCGGAAAACTGTATTTCTTTTTCTATTGTTCTCTGTCTCTCCATACCAGCATCTTCCCTATACATTTCATAGGCCGGGGTCTCCCCCGGCCTATGAAATGTTTTGCCTCTTTTCGGAACGCTATTACGTGGCTTTCGCCTATTTATTAAGCTGCTTCAGCACCTGCTCTGTGAGATCGTACGCTTCATTTGCATACATAATGTTCCTGGAATCGATAACATAATCATAGCCGCCTTTTTTACCCATATTTTCGACGATTTTCTGGATATCATCGACGACTTCCCGGAACATATCATTCTTTTTATTCAGAAGATCCTGCCTGGTCGTTCTTTCAAAGTGCTGCAGATCCACAAGTTTTTGATCTATTTCTTTTTCCTTCTTATTCCTGGCTGCGCCGCTTAAAAGCTCCACCTCATCCCTGAGCTTTGTGATGGCTTCTATTTTCTTGTTGCGCCGTTCCTGGCTCGTTTCCGTGAGCTTGTTCAGATTTTTTTCCAGGGTCTGTGTTTTCTGATATTCATAAAATGCTTTACGGAGATCCACATAACCTATTTTAAGTTCTTTACAATATCCTGCCGAAGCCAGAATGCTGAATGCGATAAAAAATGCGGTTAATATGCTCAAACTTCTCTTCATTTTTCTCTCCCTTTTTTATGATCTGTGCTTTGGTTTGTGCGCTTTTGGCCATTTAAATTTAAAACCCATGGCTCACGCTGAAGTAAAACCTGCCCTTTTTCGCGTCGTCATGGTTTTCATTAAGCGGATATCCCCAATCCAGCTTTACAGGACCTATGGGCGTCTTGATGCGGCAGCCGATTCCGGCACCCGCCTTAAAGTTAGTAGTACTGAAAAGATCCTTGGCTTCCGGCATCACGCTTCCTATATCGTAGAAGACAGCTCCTTTTATCAGCTTTTTGAAAACAGGAAATACTATTTCCACATTCCCGAGTATCCTGGCGTCACCACCTATGGGTATATTCGGATCTCCCGAGTCACGGGGGCCGACACGTCTTTCTTCATAACCACGTATAGTGGTGGCACCACCGGCGAAAAACCTTTCATAAATAGGCACATTGACAGAGTTCCCATACGCCTTTGCCGCACCCATGCGGGTCCTGGCTTCAAGAACAACATTCTTTGTGATGCTGTAATAATAGCTCGTATACATTTCCCCTTTGACAAAATTCTTATTGCCGCCGATAAATCCGCCGGCGTTCTCCAGATACCCTCCGAGAATAAGGCCCTTTGTCGGAACATATTTATTGTCACGTGAGTCATACTGCATGTTCCATGTGACCCGGCTGATGGTGTTGGTCCCATACTCGTCCTTCATAATGTCAGCCGCGTCATCGGCAACGTTACTGATCTTTACCTCTTCAAGATTGTATACAAGCCCTGTGCTCAGGCGGTCTGTTATGTCTTTCCCCAAACGCATTGATCCGCCCATTCGCGTCTCGGAATATCCGTAACCCGTAGAATCGTTCCTGCTATGTTCGCGGCGGTAAAGATCGGCGCCGAACAAATACGGAAAATCAAAGATCCATGGATCCGTCCAGCTTAAAAAATAATTTGTTCTCTGGCTTCCCAGCTCCGCCCTGATAACAAGATCCTGGCCGCTTCCGGTAAAGCTCGGGAAGTTCAGTATATCAAAGTTCCTCTGCCGGACCTGGGCAAATCCTATAAAAGAGTCTACTGAGCTGTAACCGCCGCCAAAGGAGAGCTCCCCGGTCTTGGTCTCTTTTACCGTAACCGTCAGATCCTTAACATCGGGGTCACTGGTCGGCACGGTCTCGAAATAAACGTCCTCAAAAAATCCCAGGTTATAGATCCTCTCTTTACTGTATTTAAGGCGTTCCCCGTCATATTTAATTCCCGGATAAACTCTTAGCTCTCTCCGGATAACCTTGTCCTTGGTCTTGGTGTTGCCGATCACGTTTATTTTTCCGACATAAACTTCGTCGTGAGCCACTATGTTGTACGTTATGTTCATCCTGTCGGTCGTCGAATCGTATTTATGCCCCAGGTTTATTTCCGCGTTCATATAACCTTTATCGTAATAAAACGTGCGGATACTATCTACGTCTTCCTTTATTTTTGTATAATCGAACGGGTCCCCCGGAAACACCCTGATCCTGGAACGTATCTCGTTTTCGGGGAACGCGAGTTCACCTTCTATTGTAAAATCCCCTACGAGATATTTTTCACCTTCGTCGACCACGACAGTAAGTAGTATGAACTTGCCGTCATCGGAATAATCTATGCGGCTTGTCACTCGGGCATCAAGAAACCCTTTCCCCCTGTAAAACGTCCTTATGCGGTCCAGGTCTGCTTCGAATTTTGTTTCATCAAGCGCGCCTTTACGGATGAACCACCAGGCTGTTTTAGTGGCCATATACTTTGCGAGCTCCGCGCCGGCAATGCTTTTGTTGCCTTCAAACTTTATGCTTTTTATCTTTAAGGGAACACCTTCATCTATCAGAAAAACAACGGTAACTTCCCCGGTGTCAGGATCCGTTTCGATCTTATAATCCACGTTGACATTGCTGTAACCCTGCTCCACATAGTAATTCATTATCGTTGTAACATCCTGCGCAAGAAAGTTAAAGTCCAGGAGATGCCCTTCTTTGATCTTTACCTTTTTACCCAATCGTCCGGACTTTATGCGTATATTGCCCCGGAACTCTATATTGCCAATAACCGGTTTTTCGAGCACGGTAAAGATGACAACCACTCCCTCCGGACGCTCTTCTGTTTCGACAAAAACATCAGCAAAATATCCTGTAGCATAAAGACGTTTCAACTCCTTGTTAAGAGCGCTTTCTTCAAAAACGTCTCCGGGTTTCATCTTAAGGCGGCCGATTATCGTAGCGGTGCTGACAGAGCTGTTTCCCTTTATGCGAATATCGCTTATGTGTTTACTGCCTGAGGATTGCGCCTGCACCGGGGCGCCGGGATAAACGCTGGTGAGTGCGAATAGCGCAATAAAGATCAGAATAAGTGCTTTCTTCATTTAAAAACCTTCTTCCTCTTCTCTTGGAGATAGATTGCTGAATTTTGTATATTCCGGCAGAAATGCCAGTTTTATCGTTCCAACCGGACCGTGCCTCTGTTTGGCTATTATAATTTCGGTGATTCCCTTGTTTTCTTCGGTTGGACTATAATATTCTTCTCTGAGGAGAAGCATAACCACATCCGCGTCCTGTTCGATGGCCCCGGATTCCCTGAGGTCGGAAAGCATCGGCCTATGGTCGGCCCTTTGCTCAACGGCCCTTGAAAGCTGACTTATCGATATAAGAGGAATGTCCAGTTCCCGGGCCAGGGCTTTCATGGAGCGCGATATTTCAGATATTTCCTGCTGCCGGTTATCGCTCTTTGCGTGCCCCCTCATGAGCTGCAGGTAGTCAATTACGAGAAGCTGTATATTGTGCCGGGATTTCAGGCGCCGGGCTTTAGCTCTCAGCTCAAGCGCGGAAATGCCGGGAGTATCGTCTATAAAAATGGGGGCTTCGGAAAGTTTTCCCGCTGCCGTAACCAGTTTCGGCCAGTCTGTCTGGGAGAAAAATCCGGTTCTTACCTTATGGGCATTAACTCCGGCTATGGAACAGAGCATGCGCTGCGCAAGCTGATCTTTTGACATTTCAAGACTGAAATACGCGCACGGGATGTTTTCAACTACACCGGCATACTCAAGCATAGAGATCGCCAGGGCACTTTTTCCCATGGAGGGCCTCCCGGCAATGACAATGAGGTCCGACTTCTGAAGACCGGCAAGCTTAGCATCCATATCATGAAAACCGGTAGGTATGCCGGTGATGTTTTCCTTGCGCTGATAAAGCCGGTCGATCGTCTCGATACTTTCCTTGACGATGTCCTTCATGGAAGTTATATTTGCCTGGCGTTTCTGGTCTGATGTTATGTCGAATATGAGTTTCTCGGCTCTGTCCAGAAGCTCTTCCACTTCTCCGTCAGGTTCAAAGCTTTCTGAAACTATCTGAGTGGCCGTATTAATAAGGTTCCGAAGGAGATATTTCTCTTTAACGATTTTAGCATAATGTACGATATTGGCGGCTGTGGGAATGCTGTTCGCGAGCTCTGTGATATATGCCGGGCCGCCCAGAGCTTCAAGTGAGTTCTTTTTTTTGAGTTCTTCTATAAGGGTAACTATATCAACGGCTTCGTTATTATCATAAAGTTTTATGATGGCCTTGAATATCTCTTTATTGGCTGCGGAATAAAACGCGTTTTCATCAAGGTGCTCTATGGCCTGCCCAATAGCCTCGCGGTCCAGCAGCATTGCTCCCAGAACCGCGATCTCTGCTTCGGAATTTTGTGGCGGCACTTTTTCGAGGATGGTTTTTGGATTCATGATCTTTCTTAAGTCTATCAGTTAAATGGCCGGATCAGCCGGCCGGCAAACCAGTAAACCCCTAAAGGTAGGTAACGCTATTTTTTAACAACCCACAATCTGAAATTCGCTTTTACTTCCGGGTACAGATCCACGGTGATGTCATAAACTCCCAGCGCTTTTATGGGTTCTTCAAGAACAATTTTCTTTTTGTCGATATCTATACCTTCGGCGCAAAGAGTTTCCGCTATCATATCTGAGGTAACCGCGCCGAAAAGTTTCTCTTCTTCTCCCGCTTCCATGGATATCGTGCAGGATGCCGCTTTTATTTTTTCCGCGAGTTGTTCATATTCTTCCCGGAGTTTTTGGTCCCTGCGCTCTTTCTCGCGTCTTTTCTGCTCGAGTATCTTCGCAGCGCCCTTTGTAGACTCAATGACAAGTTTTTCCGGAACCAGATAATTACGGGCATATCCGTCTTTTACATTTATCTCATCACCCATTGAACCCAGTTTTTCGATGTCTTTTAACAGTATTACTTTCACTATGTTCTCCTCGGTTTCCTTCTCTGGAGCCCCTCTTTGATCTTCACAAAAGGCAATAAAGCTGCAAGACGCGCCCTCTTAATAGCCTTCGCGACCATCCTCTGATGCTTGGCGCAATTGCCTGTGATCCGGGAAGTAATTATCCTTCCTCTGTCGGACACGAATTTGTTCAGGAGGTCAACGTCTTTGTAGTCTACTTTTTCTGCTTTTTCCCGGCACAGGCGGCATGGCCGCTTTTTAAATATCCTCGGGCTTTTCTTTTGCATTTTCTTTTTCATAAAACTCTCTCTTGCTGCTTGTTATGTTAATTACACAGATAAAAAACGAATCGCTACAGATATCAAAAGGGGGTGGCATCTCCTTCGGACCCCTTGTCGACATCTATTGATTCTACATTCTCGTGACTTCCGGCGGCGGCTTCAGTTTTTGCTCCCCCGCTTCCTTTTGGGCCTATAAACTGCACGTTCGTGGCCACAACATCCAAAGCGCTTCTTTTCTGGCCGTCCTGTCCCTCCCACGACCTCGACTGAAGACGGCCTTCTACGAGAACAGCTCGCCCTTTGGTAAGGTACTCCCCGCAAACCTCCGCCATCTTACCCCAGACAACTATTCTCACAAAAGAAACATCTTCTTTTTTCTCCCCCGCATTATCCTTGTAGGTTCTGTTTATAGCCAGAGAGAAGTTGGCAACCGCAGATCCGCTCGGCACATAGCGCAGCTCCGGATCTCTCGTCAGGTTGCCCATTAAAATTGCTTTATTTAGACTTGCAGCCATTGTGGCCTCCCTTTATTCGTGTATCGTGGTTCGTGGTTCGTGCGCGCCGTTAGAAATTTCTTTGAAACTTGTAACGGGTCGCGGTTCACAGCTCACGTGCCCAGTTAGAAATTCCTTTAGAATTTCTAATGGGGTGACCCGTTGTAAATTGCTTCGAAATTTGTAACGGGTCGCGGTTCACAGTTCGTGGACAATTACAGGCCCCGAGACACAAACTGCTGCACGCGATTTACTCTGATTTATCAATTAATGATCTTAATAGGTCCGTATTTATTCTAAACTGGCGCGTCATGTTAGCTATAGATTCCGGAGCAGCATTAAAAGAGATCTCATAGTATACCCCTTCGGCCTTCTTCTTGATGGGATATGCAAGCTTTTTCTTGCCTACCATATTCTCTTTGGTAATATCGCCTGAATTTTCGCTTATGACAGATTTAATGCTGCCAGTTACTTCGTCAACATCCTCTTTATCGGGAGTGATGATGAACAGTCCTACATATGATCTTGCCTTTTCCATATTTTACCACCAAATTAGTTGTTAGATAATAACATATAACATACTGGGGTTCAAGGTAATAAGTTCGCAGTTCATAGTTCGTAGTTCGGAGTTTGAGAATTCAGACTACGAACTCCCGACTCCCGACTCCCCCCGTTACAAATTTCAAAGAAATTTCTAACGGGGCACGCGAACTAATTACTCTTCCCCATGGCTTCCTTCACACCTTGAGCAAGCCATATTTCTATACATTCGACAGCTTTTTCCAGCACCTCGTTCAAAACTGTCTTCTCCCTGCGGGGAAATGCCGCCAATACATGCGATGACATGTCAGCGATCTTCCGGTCAGCCCCTATTCCTATCCTGAGACGCGCGAAATCCGGACCTATTTTGTCAATAATAGACTTAAGCCCATTATGTCCGCCGGATGAGCCTTTTTCCCTGAGCCTTATCGATCCCGGATCCAGATTAACATCGTCACTTACCACTAAGAGGTCTGCTTTCTCCTCCAGCTTGGAAGAACATATCGATGAAACCGCCTCGCCCGAAAGATTCATATATGTTAAAGGCTCAAAGAGCATTACCTCGTTCCTGAGTATCCTCCCCACAGCATACTTCCCGCCGAAACCTTTTTTTCGTATTCTTAAGGCATGTTTCCTGGCAAGAGCGTTCAGGACCAAAAACCCGACATTATGCCTGGTATTGCGGTATCGTAATCCCGGGTTTCCTAATCCAACTATGATCTTCATATCTCATATAGAATGCGAAATCATCCTTCTTTTTCGCCTTCCTCAGGTGCTTTCTCGGGCGCTTTCTCAGGTGCTGCTTCTTCCTCTTCGCCTTCTTCTTCAGCTTTACCCTTCTTGATCACCTCAGGCTCCAGTTCCCCTTCTTCAGCTTCGACTTCCGGTTCTTCCTCTTCGAGCGCCGGCGGATGCACCGACAAGACAATTTGCTCCGGATCACCGAGAACGTCAACATCTGCCGGAGACTCAATATCCTTAAGATAAATAGAATCACCTATCTTCAGCTCTTCGACATTAACATCGATGTGTTCAGGTATGGCTGTAGGAAGACATTCCACTTCAACATCCCACATTATCTGTCCAAGAACGCCCTCCTCTTCTTTCACCCCTATCGCTTCGCCCTTTGCGACTATGGGAACTTTGACCTTCAGTTTTTCCTTAAGGGATATTTCGTGAAAATCAACATGCACAAACTTGTCCGAGATAGGGTCCAGCTGTATGTCCTTCAGTATAACGGTTTTCTGCGATGGTTTTTCACCATCCGAAACACTAAGGGTAATAATAGCGTTTGTGCCTGCCTCAGTGTGAAGCGCGTGCCAAAGTTCGCCATTCTCAACCTGTAAGCTTAGTGCATCTTTACCGTCTTTATACACCACAGCAGGGATGTGCCCTTCCCTTCTCATTTTCTTGCATACTTCTTTTCCTTTATTTTCCCTCAATGATGCTTTTAAGACTACCTTTTCCATTTATTTTCTCCTTTTTTAGTTCAGGGTCGGGAGTTCATAGTTCGTAGTTCGTAGTTTGAATTCCAAGCTCCGAACCCCGAACTCCCAACTCCGAACTACTTCATTCAAACAGTGCGCTTATGGATTCCTCGTTATGTATCCTTCTTATGGCCTCTCCCAATAGAGGCGCCACAGACAACTGCGTAATCTTATCAAATTCATTGTTTTTGTCAAGAGGTATAGTATCTGTCACTACCAGTTCCTTGATTTCGGAAGCCTTCAGCCTCTCTATCGCGGGCCCGCAAAGAACCGGATGCGTGATAGCAGCATATATGTCCTTCGCTCCGTTTTTCTTCAATGCCCCTGCAGCTTCTGAAAGGCTGCCGGCCGTTGCGACTATATCATCAACCAGAATAACGTTCTTCTTGTTAACGTCACCCATTATATGCATAACTTCAGCATCGACATCCGATATGCGCCGTTTATCCACTATAGCCAGTCCCGCATTAAATCTCTTAGCATATGCCCGGGCCATTTTAATGCCTCCTACATCAGGCGAAACAATAACAAGATCATCAAGTTCTTTCTGGTTAAAATAATCCACAAACACGCTGACAGCATAAAGATGGTCCAGAGGAATATCGAAAAAACCCTGTATCTGCCCGGCATGCAGGTCTATGGTTATAATTCTGTCTGCTCCAGCGCGTGTCAAAAGATTGGCCACCAGCTTGGCTGTAATAGGCACCCTCGGCTGATCTTTCCTGTCCTGCCGCGCATATCCAAAATACGGCAGAACCGCCGTCAGGCGGCGCGGGGAGGACCGTTTTAAAGCATCCAGCATTATAAGGAGCTCCATAAAATTTTCATTAGCGGGGTTGCATGTGGATTGCACGACAAAAACGTCTTTGCCCCTGACATTCTGATTTATGTTAACCCGGGTTTCACCGTCACGAAAACGGTTCACCGTACTGTCGCCCATTGGAACTTCCAGATTTTCACATATAGCTTCTGTCAAAGACGGATTTGCGTTTCCAGTAAAAATGGTTAATTTGTCCATTGTGTTCTCCTTTTTTAGTTCAGAGTTCGCCTGTCCCGTTAGAAATTCCTTTGGAATTTGTAACGGGGAAGTTCAGAGTCCGGCGTTTTGGAATTCAGACTACGGACTACGAACTCCCGACTCCGAACATCAATCAATCGCCTTTGCCGGAATGCCCGCAACCGTAGCACCTGCAGCAACATTTTTATTTTTTGTGACGACACTGCCGGCGCCTACCTGCGCCCCTTTTCCTATCTTTACCGGAGCTATAAGTATAGCCCCCACTCCGATAAGAACATTGTCTTCGATTTCGGTCCTATTTTTGTTCTTACCATCATAATTCGCAGTCATGGTCCCGGAACCGATATTCACATTACGTCCTATCCTGGCATCCCCCAGATAGGCATGATGTTTTATCTTTGTACCTTCGCCAACCTCGGTTCTGGTCATCTCGACAAAGTTTCCTATCTCTACATCACGCGAGACTTTGGTTCCGGGCCTCAAACGCGCAAATGGCCCGATCTTGCAGCCGGAGCCGATCTCGACATCTCCCTCGATCACAGTATTCGGATAAATTATAGTATCTTTCCCGATCTTGGCCGTTTCATCTATAAAAGTAGTTTCGGTATCGACCACTGTAACTCCGGAGTCCATATTTTTTTCAAGCGTTTTTTTATTTATGATATTATTCACAACGGCCAAGTCCTTTCTTGAATTTATTCCTATGGCCTCATCGGCTTCACATCCGGCTGAGGCAATTGTTTTTCCATTCGAAACCAGTATATTAACGATATCCGTCAGGTAAAACTCTTTTTTCTTTTCGTTTATCTCGATATCGTGAATAAATTTTTCAAGATCGGGTCCGTTGAAGCAGTAACTGCCCACGTTGATTTCCCTGATCTTTTTTTCCTCTCGGGAGGCGTCTTTTTCTTCGATTACTTTTTCGACATCTCCTCCGGCGCCCCTTACGATCCTTCCATAAGCATGCGGATCATCAAGAGATGCGGTTAAAAGCGTGCAGGATGCCTTCTCATTTAAATGAGTGCTTGCCAGTTTCTCATATGTTGCGCTGGTTATTAGAACCGTATCTCCGCAGGTCACCAAGACACCCGGACATCCCTCATCCAGGGCATCCAGGGCCTGTTTCAGGGCATCACCGCTTCCAAGAAGCTCTTTCTGGGTAACGAACTTGAGTTCGCCCTTAAATTGTTTTTCAATGAGCTCAGCTTTATAGCCGACAACTGCAATTATGTTTTTGATCCCGGCTTTCTTTAAGTTTGTCACAACCTTACCAAGAACCGTACTGGATCCAACAGAATGCAAAACCTTCGGGATCTCGCTTTTCATCCGTGTTCCCAGTCCTGCTGCGAGTATGACTGCTGTTGTGATTTTCATTTATTTTCCTCAGGTCCTTCGGATCCTCCTTTTCGTCGGATCATCAGGATCAAATTTGCCTTTGGCAAAGGTCCTTCGGTTCCTCCTTCTCGTCGGGACCTCAGGATCAAATTTCGCGTTCGCGAAATTTGGCTGGCGGGCAAGGATCAATTTCGAGCTATGTGAGAAATTGTCCTGAAGCTTCGACCAAATGGGAGAAGCTGAAGGATCTCACTAGAGCAAGTTTTTTCTCCCGATTTAATTTCTTGATTTCAGATTCCCTCTTAAGTGCCTCCGGCTTCTCTTTGCATTCTTCGCAATAAACCAGCTTAATCGGCTTTCGGAATCTAGTAAACCGCCCTCCATTACCAGAATTATGTTCCATCAGGCGTCTTTTTAAATTATTTGTAACGCCTGTATAAAATTTTCCATCCTTGCATTCTATTATGTAAATATTCCACACAATATCTTTTCCTCAGGTCCTTCAGATCCTCCTTTTCGTCGGATCATCAGGATCAAATTTCGCGTTCGCGAAATTTGGCTGGCGGGCAAGGATTTGAACCTTGACAAGCAGCTCCAAAAGCTGCGGTGCTACCA
>JABMSC010000227.1 GCA_013204685.1 Candidatus Omnitrophota bacterium
CATCCGCGACGGATTACAAAGAAAAGCAAAGGAATTGAAAGATAATGGTGTGCTGGCTATGGTTTTTGTGGGTGCGCAAGTGGCTTCAGGATATGATGTATTTACTAATTTAGCTGGGATATACTCAGAGCCAATAGGTATATATTCAACAGGAGATACCTTTCTCCTTCAGATGTATCGCGCAGCCGGTATAGATGAAAATGGATCCGGCGCCCGTTCTTCGAAGAATGTTTTAAAGCCGAACGATGGAGAAAAACCGACAGAAAAACCCGACCTGACTCCTTCGGGGGACAGGTCTAAGCTACAGCCAGGGATAGGTGCAGGTGTTACCTCAGGGACGTCCCCAATAACACCCAAAGAGATGACGGAGGGAGGAAAATCAGACATAACGCCACAAAAATTACAAAAACTAATCGATGTCCAGAAGGATTTTAGACCCACAAAGGAATATCCTTCCCCGAGCACATGGGGGGAAGGCGGAAATCTACATACTGATATAGCAGCAGTCCTAGCTGATAGCAAGCGAGCAGCGGTCATACCCTATAATGGCGCAAGCAAGTTAAGCCTGGCTCTTATTGAAGAGGCCCGAAGACAGGGCCTCGTGGTAAGAAATGCTGTTTTGCGAGCATACGGAATACAACTTCACTATATTATTGCCCGCAATCCTGAAGATGCAGATGAGATTATAAGATTAGATAGGAGATTGATGAGAAACGAAATTTCGTCACGTAAACATGATGAAGAATTTGGCAGACTCTTGGGATATCCACCAGAAGTAATAATAGATTTTACTCAGCACATATACGACGCCCAAAAACAAGAGAAACCTTCCACCGAAGGCCAGGCATCCAAAGTGAGAAAAATCAGGGACGGTTCTGACGCCACGCCCACACCTGGCCCTGTGCTGAACCCACACCTGTCCCCGAGCGTAGAACCAATACTACAACAAGGTGCGGCGGTTAGAGACCGCGTCAAGGACATGACACCGGAACAGCTCGAATTGTTGCGTAAGGACCAAAGGGATATCGAAAGGATATTTGGAAAAGGAAAATACATAGGCGGGATAAGATACGCAACCGGCAGACCGGAAGACAACCAACCGGCAAAGGAAGTGAGAAGCGAGATGGTTGAGACCGACGCACGGGAAAGCGAAGACAAAAGCACTCTTCAGCAGATCTTAGAAGATGGTATCGACGAACTGGATAAAATGAAAATAAATCGAAGAAGTGTACTGAAAACAATAATCATTTCTCCACTTTTCCCTCACAAATTACTTTTTGGTGATTCTACTCAGCAGAGTGAAAAAGAAGAAAGTCCTTTGGAGGCTTTTTTAAAAGTCTTGGGATATCCGGAAGGGACACAAACTAGTATGGACAGGTATAGTGACAGCTTAAAAAATATTCTAAAAGAAGGATTAAAAAAGTTGTACGATACAGGCAAAGATAAAGAGGTAGTTGCTAGTCCGCGCGGTCATGAGTTATCTGTATATATTGCCAGTGAACTCGGTCATGAATTATCTTTGAATAGAAGCGGATGTGTAGATGGAATCAAGGCGGCCATAAGGAAACGTAATGTATTAAGACGATATGTAAACGGTGATAGAAGCGAGAAGATTGTAGGCTTGGTAACTGACTGGATTGATGAACTTTACTGGGAACAGGGATCATTGTTATCCAATTCAGGATATAGAGATAAATTTACTCTCGAGGTTCAAGCAGCAGGCTTGCTTGTTGATACTGAAATGGTTCTCGCACAGACTACAAGTATTGTAAGTGATATTTTAGATCCTGCATTAAGAACTGCTGAAAAAATGCTCCTTTCCATGAAAGCACCAGGTTATCAGGAAAAAACTATTTCGGATGCGGAAAGCAAGAAAGGAGAGGAACTGAGTAATACCGACCCAGAATTGGAATTGCATTTTCTAAGCGAAAACGAAATGACTAAATTTGAAACAATATTAAGGAAAATTGTAAGTTTGGACTTGGATATTGATTCAAAAAATATATTAACATTCCAAAATTCACTTGGCAACATAGAGCCAACAGCATTACAAAGAGGTATATCGCATGCCCTTGCAGGTTTTTGGCATACACGTGATTTGATTGAAGAGGCAAGAAGTGAGTTGCATAGAAAGAGAGCAAAACCGGCAGAATATTTAGAGGAAGCGAGGCATAAGATAAAATATTTTGCAAGACTTTCAGACGATTTGAGTTGGACGATAGAGGTATTAAAATTTATAATTACAAGAATTAAAAAAGGCGAAGAGATAGAGCCATGTAAAGAGCTTAGCGTAGAAGCAGACTATCATTTTACACAAATGGTCGTTTCAACTGTAATGGAACGTGACTCAATCCCAGGCAGAAGCAGTGAATTGCATCCGAGTCATATAAAAGAAATCATGGATTTAATGCAGAATTTAAAAACGATTTCGAATGACTTTAAAGATCTTTCCGCAAAGATAGAGGAGCGCTTAAACACTACAGATATCAGCGTGTCCGCGTCAGTGGAAAAGGCGGAAAATCAAGCTACAACTTCACCAGAAGAATTAGCAAAAAAATCCGTCGCGCCAGGGGACAGGTCTAAGTTACCGCCAGGGAGAGATGTAAGTTCAGCATCAGAACCGTCCCCTAAGGAACACAAAAAAAGCGATAAAACTAATTATCCATTTGGTAGCTTTGCAGAAGAAAAGGAATTTCGACGAACGAATGCTATTGGCAGAGAGGCCCCTAACTACTATTATGACGATGAAAATCGATTGCCTTGGTCTACAGCTGAGAACGAAATTGAGTTTGGTATTCATGAAGTTGTCAGGGCTTTCAATAGACTGCCTTTCGCTTACACGAGTGCGTGGTCTCATTCGGGTCTTCCGAGTGACCATCCAAGGAATATTATCGTCGAGACTTTAGGTATATCTATAGACAATTGGCTATGGCGTGTGGTGCATGGACAAGAAACTTATGGGACGAGTCGAATGCAAAACTATCTACCTGCGAATAGAAGGTTTTGTGGTTTTATTACTTTTCGGGCTGATTATCAATCCCAGGGGTATCAAGCATTTGCCAAGAAAATTGATCAACTCGAAGGGGTAAGAATCAATCCTTCCCTAGCGGGCGGGCCTTATGGTAAAGAAAAGCTTATTCTAATTGATGTTCCGCAAGAATTAGCTCAACCCAACAAAGAGAGTGAGTATGAAAAGTATCTTTGCGATAAATGGGACCATATTTTGGAGATAATCCAGTCTACGCTAGTATCCGTTTCCCCACTGGGAGTAGAAACTGCGGACGGTTCTCGCGATGTAAGTTCAGAGGACACAATACCTAATCCGCAAGAAAATAAAGAACCCGTCCCTACCTCTCTAGATAAACAAAAATCCGCTATCGAAAAGTATAGTGATGCAGTTCGTAAAGCGCTTGGTAAGATTGATAGAAAAGGAGATATAGTAAAGATTGTAGTGGGTAGAGTTGTAAAAGGCACCGAAGGGCGTGAAGAACAAAAAGACTTTACAAAAGCAGTGAAAGAGATGAATGAAGATTTGGCAAAGGCAGGCTTTGGTATTTTAGAAGAATCCCCATCTCATAAAATAATGGACAAAAACCAGATAGTACCATTCGAAATAGTTATAGATGAAAAAGACCCAGTAGGAGCTGCGAGGCTTACAGTAGATAACTACTGGAATGCCGTTAGAAAAGCTTACAAAGATATCGATAAACTTATAGCAAAGTTAAACGGGTTAAAAGAGAA
>JABMSC010000025.1 GCA_013204685.1 Candidatus Omnitrophota bacterium
CCTTACTGTATCTAATATAGTTGTCTTTGATGTCTTGAGGGTAAAAGGGTCCTGTACGATGAGCGAGCTGGCCAGAACGCTCAATTTTACCATGAGCGCTGTAACCGGAATAATCGACAAAATGATAAAAGCCGGCTTGGTAAAAAGGGAACGGTCAAAAACCGACAGGCGAGTAGTTGAGGTAATGCTTCTGGAAAAAGGAAAAAATATAGCTATGAAGATAAACGACGAACGCAGGGACATGACGAACGAGATGTTTTCGGTGCTGACGAGCAGTGAGAGGGATGAGTATCTCCGTCTTATAGGAAAGGTTTATGACAGCATAAAGGGCGACGAGAGGTAACGCAATGAAACATTATTTTAAGCTGTTAATTTTTGTTTTTTTTATTGGAACTCTTTTAACCGTTTTCAGGGGCGGGGTGACAGAGGGAGACAGTAATGCCCCTGCGAATTCAGAGCATATTATGGCCATAGACCAGGGGATCGAACGTCTTTTTGGCGGTCAAAAAATAAAAGAATTCTCAATGGAGGAATGTACGCGTCTTGCGATAATCAATAGTTTTGAAGTGAAGATCGCCAAGCTTGACCTTTATATTGCCGAGACGGATCTTATGCTGTCCGAAGCTGTTTATGACACGCTTTTATACGGCGGGGCGAGTTACACGCAGGACCGTAATCAGCAAATATCCGTATTTGCCGCGAAAGATGAACAGGTTAATGATTATTATGGAGGGATCAGCAAGAAACTCCCTACGGGCACGGAGTTAAATCTTGAAGCGGGTGATACGCGCCTCTGGGATGAGTTTCCTCGGAATTCTTTCGTTGTGAATAACCCCTCACATACCGTAGAAGTGAAGATGGAGGTGAAGCAGCCCCTCGGGAAAAATATTTTCGGATATGTTGACAGGGGAAAAGTTACACTGACCTCCCTTGCTGTCAAAAATGCTTCATTACAGTCGCAGGATGACATAGAGGCCCTTGTTGCCAGGGCGGAGGAGGCATACCTTGAACTTGCTTTTGCAAAAAAGAATTTAAAGATATTTTACGACATGCTCGACAGGGCCAGAAAGCTTTATGATTCTGATAACAGGAACTTTAATACCGGCCTCGTAGAAAGAGTGGACCTCTATAATTCCGAGGCAAATGTCGCTAAAAGAGAAGCGGAAGTTCTGGTCGCTGAAAATGATTACAATAGGTCGGAAGCAGACCTTAAATTCATAATGAATATACCGAGTGACGTGCGGGTAGTGCCTTCAGATGACCTGGAGCTGGCTCCATCACAGATAAACCTTGTTGATTGCATAAAGGAAGCTTTCGAAAGAAGAAGGGATTATTATATAAGAAAAAGAGACGTGGAGATCCGGGGGCTGGATCTGAAGATAAAGGGCAACGAGAAATGGCCCGAAATAGATGTCACAGCCTCCCTCACAATGAACGGTATAGATTCTAAATTCAACAAAGCTGTTGGCAGGGGCGTTACGACCCAGCATCCCGAATATTATCTGGGCGTTGAAGCCAGTTTTCCTCTTGAGAACAGAGAAGCAAGAAGCCGGTATGATAGAAGCAAGCATGAAAAAGAAAAGTCCATTGTGAATCTGAAGAAAACAGAGAGGGCTATCATAACGGAGGTCGGCAACTCCTTCAATGATGTAATGGCTTATGAAGCGAGCATTGTTTATATGACCGAAGCCGTAGACCTGCAGCACAAAAAACTTAACGAAGAAGAGAAACGGTTTAAATACGGACGCTCCAGTACAAAACGGATAATTGATTACCAGCAGGACTTTTTGTTCGCGCAGCTTGAAGATGCACGTTATATGTTAAATCACCGGCGGGCAAATGTGGAGCTCCTGCGTTCAATGAATACGCTGCTTGAGAAATATGAGGGTTTAATATGAGCTTGCCGAAATTCAGTGTAAATAATTCACTTTTTGTGAACCTTATATCGGGGATTATCCTGATAATAGGGCTTATTGTGGTCTTTGGGCTCAATAGAGAAGTTTTCCCTAACGTGGCTTTTGATATGGCGAGTATCGTGACTACATATCCCGGATCAACCCCGGAAGACATAGAGAAACTTATTACTGTTCCCATCGAAAAGGAACTCAAAGAAGTAGATGGCATCAAAGAGATCAACTCGTCTTCAGCGGTCAGTACATCTCTTGTTTATATCAAGATAGATCCCGACGAGCCGAACAAACAGAAAGTTATCCGCGACATACAGAATGCGGTTGAAAAGGTAAAGGACCTTCCGAGAGACATCCTGGAGGACCCGGTTGTAACCGAGGTCACCAGCCGCCAGTACCCCATAATAGATGTGTCATTGTCGGGAGACATGACAGAACACAAGCTTCAGGAGTATGTTGATGCGCTTGAGGATGAACTTGAGGATATTCCGGGTGTCGCCCGCACAAAGAAAAGCGGTTACAGGGACAGGGAGATCCAGGTATTGGTCGATCATGAAAAGATGGAAGATTATTACGTTTCGATCGATGAGATAGGGAATGCTCTTGCCGACCGCAATGTAAGCATCCCCGCGGGAAAAATAGACACTGAGACTACAGAGTACAGCGTTAGGACTACCGGGGAATTTCAGAGCGCCGAAGAAGTAGAGGATGTAATAATAAGGGCCAATGATTCAGGGAACTGGTTAAAGATCGGGGATGTTGCCCGTGTAGAAGATACGTTTAAAGACGAGGATGTGATAAATAAGACCCTGGGCACACGTTCGATCAACCTTATAGTTATGAAGAAAGAATCGGGTGATGCGATAAGTATAGTTGCCGATGTGCGCAAGATCTCTAATGATTTCATCAAGAGGGCCCCTGATGATCTTAAGGTATCGTACGTCAATGATTATGCTTTCTATGCTAGCAGGCGCCTCAGGGTGCTCAGGAATAACGCATGGGTGGGTATGCTTCTCGTAATAGGGTGTATGCTTATATTTCTCCAGAAAAGAGTAGCTTTATTAACGGTTCTGGGGATCCCTATAGCTTTTCTTGCTACATTTATCGTCATGGACATGATGGGTATAACAGTTAACCTTATAAGCATGTTCGGGCTTGTTATAGTCCTTGGCATGCTTGTTGATGACGGGATAATTGTGGCTGAAAATGTGTACCGGTATATAGAGGAGGGCGTTCCGCCGAGAGAAGCGGCAGTAAGGGGAACGGAAGAGGTTATGGGGGCGGTGTGTGCCGCGGTTTTTACCACTATTGCAGCTTTCAGCCCGCTACTTTTCATGACGGGCATTATAGGAAAATTCATCAGAAACATCCCTACTGTTGTCATAATAGCGCTTCTGGCATCGCTTGGTGAAGCGCTTATTATTCTGCCCTCACACCTTGCGGATTTTGTAAAAATACATCTGGATGAAAAGGGGAACCCCATCGGCTTAACCAAGGATATGCCATGGTTCAGGAAACTGATAGATTTTTACACAAAAGTAGTTACTGCTGTCATTAAAAGGAAGTATAAGGTTCTGGGCGGGATAACCGCAACTTTAGTGATTTGCGCAATTTTGGCCGGTACGGTTCTAAAATTCATTCTTTTCCCCAGTGCAGGGATAAATTATTTTTTTATTAGAGGTGAAGCGCCCATAGGGACGCCTCTTTCGAAAACAAGCGAGATGATAGCGCCTGTTGAGGATATAGTGGCAGAGATGTCACCGGAAGAATTGGATACGTACGTAACTACGGTCGGAAAAATAGAAGAGGACCGCCAGGATCCTTTTGGCGGGGCTGCGAGTAACTTTGTGCAGGTCACGGTTTATCTCACCCAGTCACAGGACCGGAGGCGCACGGCGGACGAGATAGTCTCGGAGCTGCGTGAAAAAACAAAACATATAACCGGGTTCGATGACTTTAGATTTGATCAGCCGGAAGCGGGCCCGCCGGTCGGAAAACCCGTCGAGGCTAAGATACGCGGTGAAAATTTTGAAGTACTTGATAAAATAGCAGCTGAATATATGGATTATCTTAAGACCATAGAGGGGACGAGTGACGTTACCTGGGACCATAAGCCCGGTAAGGAGGAGATAAGGGTTAAGGTTGATAATAATAAGGCGACTATGGCGGGGCTTACAATAGGCCGGATAGCAAAGACGATACGCGGGGTGTTCCAGGGAAACATCGCCACAAAAATAAAACCGGTTAAAGCCGAAGAAGAGACCGATGTCACCGTGAGGTTCGAGGAGGGAAAAAATTCCTCTAGTCTCGATATTTTTGATGAAATACATATAGCTAATAAATACGGCAATTTGATCCTCTTAAAGAACGTTGCGAAAATAGAAAAAGTTCCGGGGACGACAACCATCCATCACCTGGATGGAAAGCGCGTTGTAAAGGCGTCATGTAACATAGATACCGACAAGACCACTTCTTTAAAAGTTAATCGCATGCTGGAGAGAAAGTTCAGAGATATTCCTGAAAGGTACATCGGTTATTCCGTAAAGTATGGAGGGGAACAGGAAGAGACGATCGATTCGCTGAAGAGTCTCTTAAGAGCGTTCTTCTTTGCCTTTCTGGTAGTGTATCTGATACTCGCGTCTTTCTTTAAGTCCCTCATTCAGCCTTTTATTGTCATGCTTGCTATTCCTTTTGGCCTGATAGGAGTTATTTTTGCTTTCTTGATCCACGGGTTTCCGCTTTCCTTTATGGCCATTTTGGGGATAGTGGGCCTGAACGGTATAGTTGTGAACGATTCCATAGTTCTTGTGGATTTCATAAACAAGCTTCGTAAAAGCGGCATGAGTAGAGCCGAGTCTATTGTCAAGGGTGGGCAGATGAGGGTACGCCCCGTTATCCTTACGACTGTAACTACTGCAGGCGGCCTTTGTACCGTAGCTTACGGTATAGGCGGCAAGGATCCATTCCTGGTCCCCATGGCCATGGCGCTTTGCTGGGGGCTGGTTTTTGCGACTGCGCTTACCCTTATAGTCATTCCGTGTATTTATTCCATCATTGATGACATCGCCATCAAAGTGACCCATCACACCAGTATGATCAGGACGGAGAAAGTGGATAATGGGAAGGAGAAATAGGGTATAGCGTTTCGTCGTCCGTCGTCAGTATTCCGTGATCCGTGAGAACAAAGGAATCGAACGACGGAATACGGAATACGGAATACGGAATACGAACTGTGAACTGTGAGCTGTGAACTCATTCTGTGAACTACACCTAGTTCTGCGACTGACACCCAGCACCCAGCACACAGCACTAACTCCCAACTTTCTTCTTCACATTTTGACCGATCCGATATAATATGTTATTAGTAATATCATACAAAAAAACAGGAGGCCTAATCATTCGATACTTTCTGATCATATTAACTGTTATTTGTTTAGTTTTTTCCGCAGGTGCGATACAGGCCCAGGAATTCGGGCACGAGACTGAAAAAATGGTCCTGGATAACGGCGCCACTATTGTGGCGCGGTATGTTCCCGAGTCATCTCTTGTGACCATACAGATAAGGGTCATGTCCGGGCTTTCAAATGAAGGTGTATACGCCGGAAGCGGGATATCCCATTTCATTGAACACCTCCTTTTTAAGGGGACAAAGAATAAGACAGCCGAAGACATACGTAGAGAGATCAAAAGCATGGGTGGGGTAGTAAATGCTTCTACGGGTCTCGACTCAGCAGAATATCACATAACGGTTCCAAATGAGAATTTTGAAGAAGCATTAAAACTCCTGGCAAGGGTGGTACGGAGCTTGTTTTCACTGACGAAGAAATGAAGCTTGAGCGCGACGTGATACTGAATGAAATAAGGCTTCGAAAAGATGATCCTCTCTCAAGGAGGATGAGGCTTCTATTTTCGCAGGCCTACAGGGAACATGTGTATAAATATCCGATCATCGGGTATGAGGGGATCCTTGGGGGGCTTACAAAGGAAGACCTGGCGATATATCACAGTGCGGTATACACACCCGACAAGATGGTTCTCGGTATTGTCGGAGGGGTTCCTGCTGAGAAGGCAGTTATTTCTGCAAGTATAGAGTTGAAAAAATACAGGCGCGGGTTAGTGTGGCCGGTTGACATCAATACCGAGCCCCGCCAGGTGGATGAGAATAAATATGAATTTAAGGAAGAGGTGACTTTAGGGTACCTGGCGATAGCGTTTCATATGTCAAGCCTGTATTCCCCGGATCTTTATGCGGGAGATGTGGTGAGCATAATTCTGGGGGAGGGGAAGGATTCACGTTTATATCAAAGGCTTGTCCAGGAAAAACAGCTTCTTTATACGGTTTCCTGTATGAATTATACGCCCAAATACCCGGGGCTTTTCATTATAACAGGTACGGGGGATGCCGCTAAACTTGAGGCAGCCGCCGAGGAGATCTTTTCAGTGATAAATGAACTGTGGTACCGAAAAGTGAACAGGAACGAACTGGACAGGGCCAAGAATCTGGTTCTTGCCGCATATTACCGCACCCATGAAAGCATAAAAGATATGGCTGATTCTATGACAGATTCGCAAGCTTTAACGGGTGACCCGCTCTTTTTCGAGAAATATGTCGATGGAATACACAATGTGAAACTGGAGGATCTGTGGAGCATCCCATCTAAATACCTGGACAGGGACAATTCCACGACGCTTTTTCTCCTGCCGTGGTACTATGAAAAAGAGGAGCCCGAGGCGGAAGAGGAACTGTACACTCCGGAGCCCGCGGTAAAAGAAAGATCCATGATTCTCGAGAATGGCCTGAACATTGTGGTAAAGAAAAAAGGGACTCTCCCCCTTGTCTCCGTGACCTTTGCTGCGCCGGGAGGATTAAGGGCGGAGAACAAGAGGAATAACGGTATATCCAACCTCACCGCTTCGCTTATTTTAAAGGGCACAAAGAGACGCAACGTAAATGGAATAGTCCCGGCTATAGAGAGGATGGGCGGGAGTATCGTGACTTTCAGCGGGATGAATAGTGTCGGAATGACGATGGAGCTGATGTCAAAGGATATCGACAAAGGGCTTGATATTTTTGAGGATGTTCTAAGAAATGCGACATTCCCGGAAGAAGAGATAGTTAAAGAGAAAGAGAAGATAATTGCCGCCATAAGGGAAGAAGAGACGGATGTTTTTCAGAACGGTATGATCCATCTGTTCAGGCTCCTTTACGGCCAAAATCCTTACAGCATGAGGATTTCCGGTGAAGTGAAAACCGTTGAGCCGATCATGCGGGATGAACTTCATGTATTTTACAAGGATAGGTTTATCCCTTACGGGGCGGTTTTGACATTGGTAGGGGATGTTGCAGATGTGGAATACACTCTGAATATGCTCGCCAAGCGTTTCTCGGGCTGGAATGACGTTGGGCTTTTTATCAGAACGAAAAAAGTGGAACCTGTCAAAGAAAAAAAGGTGCAGGATGTTTTTATGAGAAAGGAACAGTCCCTGGTGATAGCGGGCTTTCAGGGGGCGCGTATAATTGAGGACAAAAAATATACCCTCTCCGTTATAAGCGCTATCCTGTCCGGTTCTGACGGTCTTTTGTTCCATAACGCGAGAGAAAAGGAGGGGCTGACTTATGCTTCCAACGCATTGAACGCCCCGGGAGTATACCCCGGATACTTTGTTATGTATGTTGCCACTACTGAGTCCAATCTTGAAAAGGCCCAAAAAACCATATTTGATGTTATCGAAAAAGTGAAAAAAGGAGACATATCAGAAGAAGAGATAGAAGCTGCGAAGAAGAGGCTTATTTCCGAACATGAATACTCTCTTCAGGCCAATTCCGCGCTTTCAATGATAATGACGCTGGATGAGATGTATGGTTTAGGGTTTCAGGACTACAAAAAATTTAAAAACAAAATAAATGCAATAACCATGAAAGACATTGTCTCCTGCGCCAAAGAGTACCTGGACTCCGATAAATCCGCAGTTATTTTTGTGCATTCCGAGTAGTTTATGGATTAGTGCTGGGTTCGGGGTGCTGAGTGCTGGGTGGGTTTTAATCAATACGCAATACGCAGCACTCAGAACGCAGAACGATTTCCTACCTTTATTCTTTACCTGCTACACTATTTCCCTTATAATATTACACATAATATCCCCAAGGATGGAGGTATGTATGACCAGGGAACCGGTAGTTGCGGGTCAATTTTATCCCGGCGGCAAAGATAACTTGCTCCGGGACCTTTCAGAAATGATACCTGATCGTAAGGATAAGATAGATGCGATAGGAGCAATTGTTCCTCATGCGGGATATATGTGTTCCGGTTTTGTGGCGGGCGAGGTATACGGAAAATTAAAGCAAAAAGACACATATATTATTTTAGGACCTAATCATACAGGTCACGGCAGTCAGTTTGCTTCATGCAAAGAGTCCTGGTTGACCCCTCTAGGTACGGTTGATATCGATATAGAGATGCTTGATGCTATGATGCGGGAAACTGATCTTATTACTGATGACGAGTCCGCACATGCGTTTGAACATTCGATAGAGGTGCAGGTTCCTTTTGTCCAGAAGACAGCTCCCTCAGCTAAGATAGTGCCTGTTACTGTCCAAAATGGAACTCTTCCGGAGCTGGAGGAAGTTTCAGAGGCAATTGTTTCCGCAATGAAAGGGGCCCCGGGAAGCGCGATGATACTCGCTTCGAGCGACATGACGCATTATGAGCCGAGGAATGCGGCAGAAAAAAAAGACAAGCTGGCTATACAAAAAGTGATCGATATTGACCCTGAGGGACTGCTTAAAGTTGTGATGGAAAACAGTATCTCCATGTGCGGATGTATACCCTCAGCCATAATGCTTATGTGCGCGAAAAAAATGAACGCATTAAAAAGCGAATTGGTGAAATATTCCGATAGCGGCGATGCTACGGGCGACACTTCTTCAGTTGTCGGTTATGCGGGGATGGTAGTGTATTAAGGGCAGGGGGTATAATTTAGCAATGCAAAGTTAGCAATGAAAAATTAGCATTTTAAATTGCTAATTGCTAA
>JABMSC010000228.1 GCA_013204685.1 Candidatus Omnitrophota bacterium
AATTATGATCTTACCCTCATCTATATTCCGGGTCTCGGTAAGGTAATCATAAGCCGCTTCCGCATCGAGATAGGTCCCCGCCTCTGAGGCGAATCCGTGACTTTTTCCATAACCCCGGTAATCAAAAATAAACACATTAAGCCCTAAACCATTTAATATCCTTATTATATCCATCCGGTGACTAATGTTCCCGGCATTACCGTGACATAGAAGAACCGTCGCCCTGTCCTCCGGAGAAGGAATAAACCATCCGTTCAATTGTACTCCGTCAGCTGAGCGGAAATACACGTCCTCATAAGGCAGCCCTATGGATTTTGGAGTAGCCGAGATGTACTTATTCGGAAAATATATATTGCTCCACTCAAACCACCTGGCAAATAGAACTAAAAAAGCTATTAATAATACTATTGAGATAAAATAGATAACTATTTTCAAAAGCATGATCGCTCCTCGCGCCTACTCTTCCCCGACCTCAATCTTTATCTCGGGCAGTTTATGTAATGTGTTATGCAAAATGCAACTTTCAGCGGCTGCAATAAAAGCCTTTTTTCTCCCGCCAAGCTTGGCATTTGGTGTTTCGAAAGATAGATATATGTGCTCTACCCGTTTCTTTTCACTGTCGTAATCCCAATCCACATCTACCGAAAGCCCGTCTGCATCTAAATTCGCTGTCTTCAGATATCTCGCAGCAAAAAAAGACGAACAGGAAGCAATGGCAGCCACAAAAGCTTCCGGCGGCGTTGGCCCCTGGTTGCCTCCGCCCATTTCTTCCGGGAGATCAATAATAAGCTCATGATCCCTGATATTAGCTTTAAAGCCGGCTTTTCCATTAAATTCAACTTGCATTTTCATATTAATACTCCCGTTTGTTTTCCACTATACGCTACTTGTCCCGTTAGAAATTCGTTCAGAATTTGTAACGGGATATACTATCATATATAGCATTATCCTTCCCTCCATTATATAATAATCCCATGAACACTCAACCATTCTTTTCGGTCATAATACCTACCTATAACAGGGCATATTTTTTGAAGAAGGCGGTGGATTCTGTTCTTGAGCAGACCTTCTCTGATCTGGAACTTATCATAATTGATGACGGTTCAGAGGATGAGACAAGTGAACTTATCTCCTCCTACAACGATGAAAGAATTATATGTCTTCATCAGAAAAATCACGGTGTATCAAATGCCCGCAATAACGGACTTAAAAAAGCCAAGGGCCGCTTCATAGCTTTTCTGGACTCTGACGACTGGTGGGAAAAAGAAAAACTCGAAAAAACCTTAAAACACATAAAGCGCTTCCCGAATATAAAAATATTCCATACTGATGAAGTCTGGTACCAGAGAGGGGAGCTGCTCCGCCAGAAAGAAAAGCACCGTAAACCTTCGGGCCGGGTATATAAAAATGCCCTCCCCTTGTGCTGCATAAGCATATCAACCGCCGTGATAGACAAAGCGGTTTTTGAGGAAACAGGCATATTCGATGAAAGTATGGAAGCGTGTGAAGACTATGACTTCTGGCTCAGGGCAACAAACAAATTCGAGGTACTGCTTATCCCGGAAGGATTGACCTTAAAGGACGGCGGCCGACCAGATCAGCTTTCTTCAAGCGTATGGGGACTCGACCGGTTCAGGATAAAGGCCCTTGAGAAAATGCTTTCCTCAGGTGAATTATCACCGGGGGATTATTCCGCCACTCTTAAAGAGTTGAATAAAAAGTGTGAGGTTTTTGCTGCGGGGTCGGAGAAAAGGGGAAAGAAAGATGCTGCCCTTTCCTGCAGAAATCTTCCAAATAAATATAAAACTTAAGTTATTCTTTTGCCATTTTAATTGAATCCGATCCCGGATTCCAGTCCAGCGTGCGAATGGGGAACGGTATAACAATGCCCTCTTTGTCGTACCGCTTCTTGAGACGTTTTATGAATTCGTGCTTAACCAGATAACCATCTACAAACTCTTTTACCCTGAGCACAACCTTGAAATCTATACTGGAGTCATTGAAGGTGTGGTAACGCATAAAGGGATCAAACCCCGGAACTCCTCCCTCCACTTCACTCACGATCTCTCTGGCAACATCAAGTGTTACTTTTTCAACATGCTCCAGATCCGAATCGTAATGCACGCCTAGCTGGATCAGTATTGCCATTTCCTTCTGTGGGTAATAATAGTTTAAAACGCGCGCGCCTACAAGAACCTTATTCGGGATAACAACAACATTATTAGGAAGCTGCTTCACCCAGGTTGAACGCCACCCAATTTTTTCGACATAACCCTCTTCACCTGATTCAAGCTGTATAAAATGTCCGATAGCAAAAGGCTTATCGATAACGATCTGGATGCCCGCAAAAAAGTTCTCCATAGTGGGCTGCAATGCCAGAGCGATCGCCAGTGATCCTACACCCAGCGATGCTAATATCGGTGTAATTGACACGCCGAAACTGTCCAGGAGGATCAAAAGACCAAGGCCTATGACAACCACGCGGATAATAACATGCACCACGCCTTTTGAATCTTTCAATATCTGCACCTTCTCAGAATACAGCTCAATAATCCCCATAAATAAGCGATTTACCAGCATAATGATCGCTATGATGGTAACTGCCTTGAAAGCTATATCGACAAAGGCTAAGAGTTCACTGTCAGTACCGAACTGAAAAATATTATCCAGTAAAAAGATACCGCTTGCGAATATCAAGAGTAAAAGCGGTAAGTCAAGCGCGTGTAAGACAATATCGTCAAGTTTCGTGGAAGTCCTGACTGCAAAAGCCCTGATCCTGGAAAATACAATTTTTTTCAGGATAAAAAGCACACTGACCCAAAGAAAATACAGGACGGGCACATATATTGCCGGATGTATGTTTATTCCTAATGTGGTGAGATCTTTCATAGTTTAATCGTTATCCCTTATTTATCCTTTTCCCGCACTCCCAAGCACATTCTCATTCTTATGCTTATACATCTCAACAAGTGCGTCGCGGGCAGGGCCTAAATATTTTCTGGGATCAAATTCCTTTGGTTTTGTAGCTAGAACTTCCCGGATCTTAGCGGTCATAGCAAGGCGGCCGTCAGAATCTATGTTTATTTTACATACAGACGATTGTGCGGCTTTGCGCAGCTGATCCTCCGGAACACCTACAGCATTTTCAAGATCCCCGCCATACTTATTTATCATATCAACATATTCGGGCATAACTGAGCTTGCGCCGTGAAGAACAATTGGGAATCCTGGTATTCTCTCTTCAACTTCTTCAAGTATATCAAACCTGAGTGGCGGAACTTCTTCTCCTGGTCCGAGTTTAAATTTATAAGCACCGTGTGAAGTGCCGATAGAAATGGCCAGTGAATCCACACCTGTTTTGGCGACAAATTCTTCCACTTCTTCAGGCTTTGTATAATGCGATACCTCGTGCTGCACATCGTCTTCAATACCTGCAAGAACTCCCAACTCACCTTCGACGGATACACCGTGCTTGTGGGCATATTCAACCACTTTCTTGGTTAAAACTATGTTATCTTCGAACGAGTGAGCCGACCCGTCGATCATAACCGAGGAAAAACCGGACTCAATACATGAAACACATAGCTCATAAGAATCGCCGTGGTCAAGATGTAAGGCAACGGGTATATTGGAACCGGCATCTTTCACTATTGCCATGGCCCCTTCGGCCATATATTTCAATAAGATCTGGTTTGCATACTTTCTTGCGCCGGAAGACACCTGCAGAATAACGGGAGAATTAGTTTCTATACAGGCGGTCATAATAGCCTGAAGCTGTTCCATATTGTTAAAATTATACCCCGGGACGGCATATTTACCGTCCACGGCCTTAACATACATATCTTTTGTCGGCGTAAGTCCTAAATCCTTGTAACTGTGCATTTTATTCTCCATTTCGTTTCGTTTGAATTCTTGTACCCTGACATCAATAATTAAGGAAGTATTCTATCAATTTTCCGGGGCAATACCAAGTGTTTTTTAAATAGTTGGCTCGATCCAAGCACCTACAAGCTTGAATACCTAAGCTTCCCTGCCCTATCCAAACGCTTCAGTTCCCTGATCATCCTTTGAGCGATATTACAAGTCCTTACTTTTGGAAAGCCGGGAAACATGTTTACGTCTATAACGTAAACATCTTTCAGGTCGCCGCTTACAATAACATCAATTCCGGCCAGCTTAAGATCCAAAGCTTTCAATGCTTTTTTGGCCGTTTTTTCTATTCTGGTAAGCATATCTTTCGGGATCACCTTTAAAAGCCCCGGGGCTCCACGCCCGCCCTGTGAAATATTAGTTGTCACTGACTCAGCATTATTCCGCCTGGGGTAAACATAAAGAACCTTATCAAAGAAGACGTAGACCCTGAAGTCTACCTTGTCCCCTCTTATGTGCAGAGGATCGATCGCTTCCTCTATCAGGAGGTCTTTGTAGCTCAATAATTTTCTCAAGAAAACATTATTCCCTGTCTCATCGCGAAACCTCCATCCGTGATCAGACCTGCGGCTTATGATCTTTTCCTTTTTAAGTCCGAAATTTGTCTGCCAGTTTCCAAGTTCTAAATAGGTGATGCCTTTGCCCATAGAACCGCACCGGGGTTTGATGAAAAGTTTTTTTCCTTTTTCCAGCATTTCTTTTATTTCTTTCACGCTCCTTGTCTTGATGGTGGAAGGCACTTTTATCCCTGACCTTTTCAAGACATCCAATACGGTCTTTTTGTCTCTGTATTCAGAAGAGAGGACCGGGTCATTTATGTAAAGAACCTTTTTCCCGGGATAATGCTTTTTTACAGAAAGGGCCATTTCTTTGCAAAACCTGTTGAACTTGTGATAAAAGGTGAGGTTCCCGTAAAGACCCCGATACTCACGGTTTTCGATAAATTTATTCCAATACTTAAATGGGAAGAACGGAAAAATGATTATTTTGTTGCTCTCTAATTCAGGCAGGCGCCCTTTTAAGAACTCTTTATACTGACGGGTTTCGTAATTAAAACCCTGTTTACGCGTAAAGTTGGCTTCACGGTTAAGTTTATTATGCGAATCGTAGTCACCCTTATCGCCTATAGTAAAAATATTAATGCTGTTTTTCTTTCGTTTCATAGGCTCAACTGATGTATCTTTCCAAATACCTGTAATCCCTTGTGAGTTTTCTGTTCTGGGTTATAACAGAACGTCTTATTTCGGACGGGATATTAGGATGTGTTGTCACATTTTTATCCCCATTAACCGTTAACTGATATATATAGTCACGTATTACCTTGCTGAAATACTCAGAAGACTCCACCGGCATTTCACAGGGCAGATTATCCACAGCAAGAACCGTGACCCCTTTTGCTTTGTAACCGTCTATATGTTCGTTCTTTTTCGGATCATAAGTATAAACCGGCTCTTCCGGGGAAGTTACCCTATGGTTCATCTCAATCGAACCGTCGATATCACATGAAATGTCCCCTATAAATTCTAGCTTGAAATGCTTTTTCTGATAAGCTCTTCTGATCATTGACTTCGGAACAAGCTTTGGAAATCGTTTATCCCAATACCCTGCATTGATCAATATATTGAGACTGGGCAAATATTCACCCATATTAGACCGGTAATCAGATGGATCGTTCTTATACTCTTCGGGGTTAAAGCCCTTCTTCTTTTTATTTGTAACCTTTTCTTCCTGAAGAAAGACGATCTTGTAAACATCATTATTGGCAAAATTCCGGTTCCGCGCTATACCGTAC
>JABMSC010000229.1 GCA_013204685.1 Candidatus Omnitrophota bacterium
GCATTCAACACCGCGGTGCCATTGGCATTCACATCGAGAAACCGAATGGCAAGTTCATCACCGATAGTACCCAGAATGATATCGCCACCGGTGCCGACCGTTGTGGTCAGCGTCAGGGTCTCATTGACTACCACATCATTGCCGCCGGCGAGTCGGATGGTGAAGTTCACCTGGCGGCCCTCGGGACAGGCGGCCGCCACGCTGAGCGCGAAGGGGTCCGCGGCGGAGGTGACCGTTGCCGACGGAGCGATATCGCCCAGTTCACTATAGGCATCACTGAGCTGCACATAGGGATCGTCACAGCCCAGTGTGGCGGTCACCCCGGTCATCTCGATCAGGACACCCGAATTCTGAACGCTGATGACCAGGTTGGCGCTCTCGCCGGGATCCAGGCGGCCGTTGCTATTGCCGCCGGTAACCTCGACAGCGGTCAGATCCAGATACCCTCCGGCCACCAGACAGAGATAGATGTTGCTGTACAAGTTCTCTTCAAACATTATGCATTTTCCGGCATAGTAATAAGTGTTGAAATCATTCGACCCATAAATGGTTCTGTTATCATTATAGATGCCTAGAACAAATAATGCTATTAAACCTGAGAGCATCAGATATATTTTCCAATGCTGTTTTACATTTCCCGAAATAGAAGCATATAATTTAGTCATTATTGTGTATTTTTTATGGGCACAAAAACAATGTTCTTATACCTGTACCGATCCTCTGGCTGGTGTTTTATTATGTTCGTACCATCAAACTCGTACGGCTCGTATCCTTTTTCCATGATATAGCCAATAAGGTCTCTACTACCCATCACGCCATCCACATCTTCATCCCCTGCCTCTATTGAAATTACCGGTTTTACCTCTTTCAGCGTCCTGTCCATGCCCTTAAGTATTTCATATTCAGCGCTTTCAGCATCGATCTTGATAAAGTCGGGAACAATTCCTTTCGTGGAAACATATTCATCAATGGATGTCGCCTTTATATTAAACTTCCGGGGTTTGAGTTTCTTCGTAGTTCCCTCCGGCAGACGTCCCGCGTAATGGGAATTAAAGGCGGAAAACCTCAGCCCATAGTCATAAAAGGTAATGTCCTTATCTTCCGAAAAAACCGCCAGATTGTTGGCATGAACATTATTCCTATCTTTTACATTCCTGAGAAGGATCTCATACGTGCTGGGCGTTGGCTCAAAAGAATGCACCTCTCCCCCGGAGCCTACTATCTTACCGGCAAGTAATGTATAATACCCGAAATGCGCCCCTATATCAAAAAAAACCATGCCGCTTTTAAGGTATTCCAGCAATATTCTAGTCAGGCCTTCTTCATAAAACGAATAGCGAAGCAATTTAAGTGAGACTTCTTCCGGGGCCAGAACTATCATTTTTTCTCCCCAGAAAGTCTCGGCCTTTACCGTAATAGCCTTTTTAAAACCTAAAGATAGGGCCCTCAGAGTTTCCGCATATATAAGTCTTGCAATATATTGAGGCGACCCTACCTCAAGTCTTCTTTTTTCAAACTTTTCTAGATTGTTCTCACTCATTTTCTATATGTGCGGTTTTTTGAATAGAAATTCCAAAAGCTATCATAAACCACATAAGCATGCCTACCTGCATCGAATAAATATTCGTATCAACAAAGCTGTGCATGAAAAATGCAAAAAGCCCCGTAATTATTCCCAAAAGAAGCGTGCTGTAAAGACTGTCTTTGACCCTCTTAAAAGCTCCAAATAATGTCCTGAATAAAATAGCCAGCATCCATAAAAAAGCCCCTAATCCCAATATGCCTGATTCGGCTGCCATACGTAGATATGAGTTATGCGGGTATATCCCGGTTTCCTCACTAACCTTATACTGCGGTGCGATATAAGCATAAGTGTTGGGGCCAGAGCCCACCAGAGGATGATCCTTTATTATCTTACCCGCTTCTATCCAGGTTTTTTTTCTTACAGCTACTGTCCTGTTCTCAAGAGTAAATATGGATTTCCTGTTAGTTTTCATAAAAAAGGTGTTTGCTAAGTCCGGCATTGCAATGAACAAAACTACAAAAATAAGCACTAAAGCAATGCCTAATCTTTTTGCTTTAAAAATACCTACCACTAAGAGAGACACCATAAGTGCCACAAATGCCGAACGTGAATGTGTGAGAATAAGGCAGGCCATCAGTATAGCCGAAGTCGCCCAAAGTATAGGTGTTAAATACCGCTCTTTTTTCTTCCAGAAATAAGCAAGGATCAGTGCCATAGGTATCATTATTATGAGCCAGACCGCAAAATCATTTGGATTACCAAAAGACGCGGTCACTGAATGAATATTATGAAAAGTTTCTTTTCCTCTTAAAAAATCTGTTCCCGTTATAGATTGGAATATCCCATCGAAAGATATCAAGATCATAGACGAAATTAACACCATCAAAAGTCTCATGATCTTGCCTCTGGTGTTAATACTATCAATCAGAATAAAATATATAAGAAGTCCTTCGCCGAGCTTCAAAAAAAAGCCTTCCAGGCTCAGGGATAGTGAAACACTGGTAAGCATTGATATAAAATTTATGGCTGCGAATACGGCAATGGGCAGATTGAGATCGGTGCTTGTGAGCTTGATAAGTTTAAATAAAGAATCCCCGCGTTTGTGCTTAAGGATCCTTCCAAGGACCCATGAAACAAGAGCGGCAAAAAAGAAGATCTCGAGCATTGATTTCGAGAATGGTAAAGTGAAGATAAGGCCCCAGAGAGAGATCTCCAGTATCTTATCCACCCATCGTATGATCTTTTCCAGGTTTATAGCTTTATTCATTAGTAGCTAGTTTCTTCGTGGCAACAATAAGACCTGTCACAAACCACATAAGACTGCTTAATTGAAGAGAATAGAGCGCCGTGTCGACAAAACTATGAAGCAAAAATCCGAATAATCCCGCTAATAGACTTACTAAAAAAGCACTGTATAATTCACCTCTGATCCTTTTTAGGCTTCGGAGGACAGAAATAAATAAGGTAAGAATCATCCATAAGAATGCCCCTAACCCTAATATCCCGGTCTCAGCCGCCATCTGCAAATAACAGTTGTGAGGATAAATGCCTCTCTCACCTTCCGGTGTATACTCCTGAACAACTTCTGTATAGGTATTTAATCCGGATCCGAAAACCGGATAATCTTTTATTATTTCTACGGCTTCGGTCCAAAGTTTCATCCTGAACTGGACTTCATTTGTTTTTCCCTCAATGGGTCTAACAAGCTCGACCGCCCTTTCCCGCGTTGAATCCGGCACAATAAATGGAACTACTAATAATAAGATCACCACGCCGAGCAAAATCTTTTTACTCTTTATAACCCCCAAAAAGATCAAAGTTAATAGAACCGCTATCCACACACCCCGTGATGAAACCAGAATCACACAAATAAACAAGAGTCCCGATAGGAAGCACAAAACAGGTTTTACCCAGCCGCTCACCCAATCATATTTATCCTGGAATTTTATCCAATCTCTCTTCCAGAAAAAGGATAGTCCAAAGAATAAAGGTATCATCACAATAAGCCAGGTGCCAAAATCGTTTGAATTGCCAAAAGAAGCTTCTATGCCAGTGCCTCTGGTCTGAAATCCGCGAAGAAAGTCCACACCCGTAAAATTCTGATACATGCCATCTATGCATATTAGAACAACAGAGGCTGTTAAGAACAGTAAGACCCTTTTTATGCGTTTTTCATCACAAAAAGTCTCGGCAACCATGAAGTAAATAAGTATCAATTCAATGAATTTACTAAAGAAACTTTCCAGACTCAAAGAAAGAGACGTGCTCATAAGAGCTGAGATGAAACTAAAAAAAACAAGAAAGGCTATAGGTAAATTTAATTCGGTTTTTGCGGGAATGAAAATCTTAAACCAAGGCCGCTTCCCTGCATACAAAAGAACTTTTTTTATTATCCAGGCGCCAAGGGCTACTCCAAAAAATATTTCTACAAGTGACTTTGAAAAAGGGAGAGAAAAAAGAATACCCAACAAGGAAAGCTCTAAGAGCCTGTCAAGCCATACTATTATCTTTTCTTTCACCCTGTCTCCTTATGCGAATTAGGATTATAGGTAGGGACCATTTCTTTTATCTTCTTCACAATTCCCGATTCATCCATTAGATCCGTGAATCTCTCCAAAACCTTTATGTCTTTTCTCATCTGTCTGGGATCAAACTCCTTAGGCTGCGTGATATATATTTTATTGTGTTTTGTAGCTTTATCGTGTTCTGTGTCCAGGAGCATTTCTTCGTGCATTTTCTCACCCGGCCGCATGCCAATAAATTTTATCTCTATATCCTCATCGGGCTCCAAACCCGAGAGGATTATAAGTTCACGGGCCAGGTCGACTATTTTTAACTGCTCACCCATATCAAGTATGAACACTTCCCCGCCTTTACCTATGGCTCCGGCCTGTATAACCAGCTGAGCCGCCTCACTTGCCGCCATAAAGTATCTCTTAACTTCCGGATCGGTAACTGTTATGGGACCACCCTTTTCGATCTGTTTCTTGAATATAGGAACAACGCTTCCGCTTGAGCCAATAACGTTACCAAACCGCACGGCCATAAATTTTGTCCTGGCTGTCTGCGCTTTGGCCTGTATCATCATCTCGGCTATACGTTTTGAAGCCCCCATAATGCTTGTAGGATTAACGGCTTTATCGGTGGATATCATGACAAAGCTTTCCACGCGGTAATGCTCTGCGGCATACATGAAATTTCTTGTACCGATAATATTATTTTTGATCGCGGCAACGGGATTTTCTTCCATAAGCGGCACATGTTTATGCGCCGCAGAATGAAACACCACTTCAGGTTTATGTTTAGTAAAGGTATGTTTTAGCAGCCCTATATCTTTAATGTCCCCTATCACAATACTGAGATCCAGCTGTGGGAATTTTTCTCTAAGCTCAAGCTCCAGAAAATAAATATCATTCTCATTATAGTCGTACATTACCAGCGTCTTCGGCTCGAACGGTGCGATCTGCCTGCATAATTCAGATCCGATAGTCCCGCCTGCTCCTGTCACCAAAACAGCTTTACCTTTTATGAAAGACATTACTTCCCCGGTATTGATCCGAACTGTTTTGCGGCCCATAAGGTCTTCCGGCTGAACCTCCCGTATCTGCTTCACATCTATTTCCCCGGTCAGGATCTTATCAAGTCCGGGGGCTTTCTTTATCCTTACTTCCGACTTCTCACATTTAGAGATAATGTCTCTTATCATTTTTCCGCTAGCGGATGGAATGGCGATTACTATTTCTTCCGCACCGGTACGCTCCACAATACTATTAATTTTATCGGTAGAACCCATGACCTCAATGCCGTATATACTTAGATGAACTTTTGCAGGATCGTCATCGATAAACCCAACAATTTCAAAACGGGCATTCTTCATTAATTCCTTCAGCACCATTACACCCGATTCCCCGGCGCCTACTATAAGTGTCTTAACGCTTCTAGCCTCACGCATAGGGAGCACACGCTCTCTGAAACTCCTGCTTACCAAGCGCACTCCTGCAATAAATCCCACGCACAGGATCCAGTCCAAAATGAATACTGAGCGTGGAAACCCCTGCATACCACGCCAGAGAAAAATGAATATCATAAAGAAGATCGTTGAGACAATATTTGCCTTCAGTATCTGGGCAAGGTCATGCATGCTTACATATCTCCACATTCCGGAATACAGCCCAAACAGGTGAAAAACCACCATCTTTATAAGAAGCAAAAGCGGTATAGTCTCTGCTATAAGTGAGAGATATCTTCCCGGCACAATAAATTCAAAGCGTATAAGAAAAGCTGTGATATATGCGGCCACGATCAACATCATATGCGTCAGCATGATCAAGAAACGTCTGTGTTTTATCAATAAGTCTTTGGTATTCATTTATCCTTTTTCTTCCTCTTTTTCGAGTGCCACAAATCCTTTATGATACTTTTAATATACGGGTATGTGGATTGTTCTTCATAGCTTATCCATATCTCATAAATCGATCAATTTCACTCAAAATCTCCCGCACTGACTTCGGGTCGGTTTGTGAACCTCTAAGTTGATCGTTGAGTTTCTCGACCAGGCAAATGGCCTGTTGTATGTAATCAAAATTTTCTTCTGAAATCCAGGGCCGCACGAGGGATCTTGTTCCACCAGTATCATCAATATCAAATTTACTCCAATCGTCCAGACTTTCAGGCGGATTAAACCCATGCCTGATAGCGTCTTCATAAAGTTCGGTTCCCGGAAGGGGGATATACTTGTATAATGTTCCAAGAGCATAAGGTGACGACATAGATGTGCGTGCAAGATCTGACACAAGTTTTAGGGTTAATTTTAAGTCATCCCTGTTTTCCTGCGGGGTGCAAATGAGTATATTGTATGTTTTATAGAAACCATATTGTGACAATAAACTGTCTACCTGATAGATCTGCTCCACTTTTATACCCTTTCCCATATAATCCAAAATTTTCTGCGACCCCGATTCAGGAGCAGTGCCAATTGCAATTACACCGTATTCTTTCATGCTTTTCCACGTTTCTTCCTTTAGCTTAAGAAGCACATCGACCCTCGCCGCAAATCGGTATTTTATAAAAATACCCTCATTTCTGATTGCTTTCAGCATTTCGATAAACCTTTGTTCGTCCATTAAGAAATTTTCGTCTTCAAGGGTAATTAAATCCGCACCGTATTTGTTAACGAGTGTTTTGACGTCACTTACTACATGATCAATGGTGTGGTATCTAATTTTTGTATTAGGCCAGATAACGCTTGTATTGCTGCAAAATCTACATCTGTACGGGCAACCCCTCGAAGTCCATATAGGAAATTCCCTGTTAGCACCGATAGCAAGTTTTCTGACATATTGCTCCATATCGAGCAAATGATACGGCAAATGAAATGTTTTATCCAAAGCGGTGTATCCGGAATTTTCGCCTATAAAAAACTCATCCCCTTTTTTAAATCCTATACCCGGCATGCCATGCAGCGAATCGATATCATTATTCCCGATTTTCTCTAATAACGATATGATTGTATTTTCTCCTTCTCCCCACACGATGTAATCAACAAGGTCGCTTTTTAATGTTTGCTCTGCGAGGGCTGTTACATGGACACCACCCCACATTCGAGGGATGCCTGGATATTTTGATTTAAGCGTTTTTGCAATTAAAATTGCATTTGCCAATTGAGTCCCAGACATAGTAGAGATACCGAAACATAGTGTATTTTTTGAAACAAGCTGATCGATTTGCTTCAACACGTTTTTATTGTCAGCGCAAACTACGGACACTTCATAACCTGCGTCAATTAACGAACTCGCAAGATAAAGAGGCCCGTACGGCAGGTGCAATGACTGGCTTCTTAACTTTTCTTTCATCGGAATTGGATTAATAATAATAATGTGCTTTTTCTGTGACATATCAAATTTCCATTTTTCTCTTTTTTTCGAACATGATAAAATGGGGTCAGGTCATACTATTCAACAAATCTTCGATCGAATTCAAAAACTTATAAAACCCCCCTGTCTTTCAATCTCTTCTTCCCCTTCTTTGTTCTATATGGTTTTTAAAATACTTTCAAGGCTCCGGTATACCCGGTCAACTTTGCTTTCGGCCAGATTATTGAAAAACGGAAGCGCAATTGTCCTTTCTGAAATAGACTCGGTTATGGGAAAATCACCCTTCTTATATCCGAACATCTTTCTATAAAAAGGCTGCAAATGTATGGGGGTGAAATAATTACTGCATTCTATTCCTTTTTCTCTCAGCTTCTTCAAAACCCAGTCACGTTTTCGACGACTAAGACCTTCCCGCAGCTTGATCACATATACGAACCAGCTTATCTTTACGTCGGGAGCAACATGCGGTAGCTCAATGTATTCCGAAAGCTCTTTCAGCCTCTTTCTGTACATATTAGCTACTTTCGATCTTTTCGCCAGAATACTTTTTATCCTTTTCATCTGGACTATGCCGAGTGTGCAGTTTATATCGCTTATACGGTAATTATAGCCCAGGATCCCGTGATCCAACCATCCTCCTCCGGAACCCCTGCCCTGGTTTCTCATGCTCTTGCATGTTTCGGCCATCTTTCGACTGTCGGTTACGATCATCCCTCCCTCTCCGGTGGTTATCTGCTTGTTGGGATAAAAGGCATATGTGCCCGCGTCTCCGAAACTGCCCGCTTTTCTGCCCTTATATTCCGAGCCAAGGGCCTCGCAGCTGTCTTCTATTAGTTTTAAATTATGCTTGCGGGCTATTTTTTCCAATGCGCCCCATTCAGCAGGATGTCCGAATACATCAACGGCTAAAATAGCCTTTGTTCTTTTTGTTATTTTTTTCTCAATAAGATCCGGATCTATGTTCAAGATGAAGGGATCAATATCCACAAATACCGGCTTCGCCTCTTCAAATAATATGCAATTGCTTGAGGCAATAAAACTAAAGGGAGTTGTGATCACCTCATCCCCTTTTTTTATACCTAATGCCCTGACAAGAAGATGTAACGCGCTCGTTCCACTGTTAACAGCCACAGCATATTTTGTGCCTATGAAATCAGCAACTTTCTTCTCAAATTCAGGCAAGCGAGGTCCCAGAGAAAGGTTCGGTGTTTTTAAGGTACTCACCACCGCTTTGATCTCTTTATCGGTAATATCGGGTCTTGAAAGAGGTATTTTAACCATTAACTTATATGTCCCTTTTTACCTTAGCCGGCACGCCCAGAGCCACTACATTATCTGGAATATCCTTATTCACAAAACTAAAAGCGCCAATTATGGAGTTTTCCCCTACAGTTACTCCCGGCATTATAACACTATGACTGCCTATCTTACAATTTTTCTTCAAGAATACCGGGCCTTCCCTGCCATCTATGGTCGAAACTGAATATATAGAGCAATGTGACCCTACCTGAACATTGTCTTCAAGCGTAACACCGTTTTTGGCATTGATATAGGTAAAAGCGCCTATATCGGTCTTATCCCCTAACTTAATATTATCAGCATGCTGAACCATCCAGTTGTATTTTGTAGGCTTTCCTTCGGGGATTTCCGGTTTTTCCCATTTATCAAATCTATTCATAATCCCTTACCATCCCTCCTTCACCGTATAATCCTTCCTTCTTGAGTGCGGATATAGGTGTTAATAGCAGAATCTTGAGATCAAACCATAATGACCAGTGGTCAATATACCATATATCTAGCTCTATTCGCTTCTTCCAGCTTATAAGATTCCTTCCATTGATCTGGGCCCATCCTGTAATACCGGGTCTTACTTTAAGCCTTCTTTTCTCGAAATCAGAATATTTAGCCACCTGATGCGGCAGGGCCGGACGGGGCCCGACTAAACTCATCTCACCCGTCAAAACATTGATAAGCTGGGGCAGCTCATCCAGACTCCAGTGCCGCAGGAACTCACCCACTCCCGTAATACGTGAATCATTCTCAGCCACCTCTATGCCCAACCCCATATTGGCAGCATTCTCGACCATACTTCTGAACTTATAGGCAATGAATTCTTTGCCACCGGTGCCGACTCTTGTGTCCCTGTAAAAAACCGGCCCTTTGGAAGTGATCTTCACCAGAATCGCTATAAGCAGGAATAGTGGGCTTAACAAAATAAGCCAGAATACCGCTGCCAGAAAATCAAATATTCTTTTAAGTATTTTTTGAATTGATCTTGTCATCTATAAGTTCCCTGTATACCTTGAGCTCTCTATTAATTACCATTCTTTCATCGAATTCACTGGCTGACCTCTTCCTGCCCCAATTGCTCATTTTATCCGCAAGTTCTTTATTTATCAATATTTCTTTTATGGCCGCGGCAAGGGCACCCGAATCCTTTACCGGGACTATCCTGCCGGTTACTCCATCTACAACTTCTTCTCTTGAGCCCCGTATATTTGTCGCTACAACCGGTTTGCCCGATGCCATTGCCTCCAGAATGCTCCTGGGCATCCCTTCCCTGTATGAGGGCAGTACAAACACATCCATAATACCATATATATCGGGCATGTCTTCCCTGAATCCGGCAAATATAATATCATTTTCCAGGGCATTATCCGAAATGATCTTTCTTAAGCATTGGCCTGCCTTCTGGTCCCTGTCGCTCTCAAGAGTGTCTCCCACTACAAGTAATTTGATCCCCGGTATATCTTCTTTCAGTTTTTTAACCGCAAGTAGGAGCTCCTCCATACCCTTTTCCCTGACAAGCCTTCCGGTAAAACCGATAACCCGATCTGAAGTAGAGAGGCCGAAAGAATCCCTTAAGCCCACTTTTATCTTACCCGGAGCGAATTTGTCCGTATCAACTCCATTACTTATCCATAATACCTCTTCTCTATCCACGATGCTTTCGGCTATAGCCGTTTCCCTGTCCTCACGGCTCTGGGTCAAAAGCATATCACAACAAGTCTTCTGAACGATCCTTTCTATCCAGATCATAATACACCTTTTCCACCACCGCATATTCTCATGAAAATAAAACCCATGTGCTGTATAAATGATCACGGGTACCCCTGCCATACGGGCCGCTATCCTTCCGAGAACCGCAGCCACGGGGCTGTGAACATGAACTATATCAAACTTTTCTCCTCTTATATACCTATAGATAGCAATAAGGGATTTGAGATTTAAGACGGGTGCAATTTTTCGGTCAATTTTTACAGGTTCAATTGCATATCCTTTCCGGCGGAGCTCCCCGACATATTTCCCATCGGAACAGATGATCTGCACGTCATATCCTTCCTCGGAAAGCCCATCAATAAGGGCTGAGAGAAGATATTTTACGGTTATGTCAACTGCCGCGATCTGCAGGACTTTTATTCTTTTCACATCCATTTCCTTTTCCAGGCCTGGAACATCAGCACATCCCACAAGTGATACTGCCAGTTCTTCCGGCCGCTCAAGTGTTCATCCCATATCTTTCTTACTGGCCGGGGATCAAGAATACCATCTTTCTTCATATTATTCTCATCCAATAGATCCTCCGCCCATTCGCGCAGAGGCCCCCTGAGCCAGTTGTCAATAGGCACACCGAATCCCATTTTGGGCCTTTCGATCAGTTCTTCCGGAACATGACGTGACAAGACCTTCCGCAAGATCCATTTGCTTTTGGCGTCCTTTATCTTAACAGATAGCGGAAGTCTTTTTGCGAATTCAACAACCCTGTGATCAAGAAGCGGAACTCTTGCCTCAAGGCTCACTGCCATAGATGCCCTATCCACCTTCTGCAGTATATCACCCGGTAGATACGTTACTAGATCCAGGAACATCATCCTGTCAACAAAGTCAGGTATCGCCTTCCTTACTTTCTCATCCTGCAATATGGTTAAGGGCTCTCTCGAGCCAAGCACCATACTGGCAGGATCCCGCCAGTGCGATACAAGGGCTGAATAGAGTTCATCCGGTGAAGTGCATGTGAGGGCATCCGCCAGTTTGTGTAATTTGTCCCCAAAAAGCCTGTGATCAAAGATCCCGGGCATGAAAGAGGTGCATCTTTCGGACAAGCTGTCCCACCTCTGGGGTGAAACCCCCTTCATGAGCCCGGAAAGACCGGATCTCATAAAAACCGGCACCCTCCGGGTCCCGTCCCATACCCTCTTTGCCCATAGATATCGGTTGTACCCTCCAAAATTCTCATCCCCTCCATCGCCGGAAAGACTTACCGTGACATGCGAACGCGTAAGTTTTGATATCAAATATGTCGGCACCTGGGAAGAATCCGAAAATGGCTCATCGTAAATATTTGGCAGACTCGGTATAGTTTCCCTGAGTTCATCAGGTGTAACATAGAGTTCCGTATGATCCGTGCCCAGATGTTCAGCTACTCCCCTGGCAGATACGGCTTCGTTGTATCTGTCTTCGTGAAACCCTATGGTGAAAGTCCTGACCGGCATGGCGCTTTGAGCCTGCATAATGAACTTTCCTTAAAGTAGTTTTCCCAGAGGACCCAAGTCGAGATTGAGGTCTTCTTCTTCCAAGTCAAACTGAATCCGGAGCCGCTCGATCTCTTCCGCCTGCCGCATCATGGTTGTCCCCAGGCGGTCGATCTCGGCC
>JABMSC010000230.1 GCA_013204685.1 Candidatus Omnitrophota bacterium
CCTTTTGCCAGTATTCTTACCTCCATGTTGATTGTCATTCTTTTTTTAGTTCTTCTTTCGTCAAACAGTTTCGGCGCTTTGTCGTCCCCGGTAGTTTTTCCCTTAAATTTTGGAAGTATAAACATTCTGTCGACCTTCTTAAAATCATCAGGATGCACCATCTCTCTAAAATGCTTGCCTATAAGATCTTCCGGATTATAGCCGAATATTTTTATGGCTTCACTGACAAAAAGAAAATTTCCATCTGTGTCCAGCTCATACATCACATCCGGTACCGTTTGGACCAGTTTTCTGTATTTGCTGGTATATTGTTTGCCCGGCAAAACCTTATGACAATTAACACATTTGATAACATTGTCTTTTATCTCTCCATCACAGTATGGACATTTCTTCATTGTTCCTCCTTACCCCAAAAGCATACCCTCGTATTCTTGCTTATTATCTTCCGTTGGCGCGATCCATGACGGCGAGTGGCCACGATCTTTTTCTGAGCATCTATCCCTTAAGCGCCATCTAGAAACATACCTTTAAAAGGTTACACCAACGCGCGTGCCTACAACAAATGCATTTTTATATCTTCCTTCTCCGTTGGGGTTAACAATGATCTGGGCGTCCGGCTGGATAAAAAGCCATTTTGTGATCATAGCTTTATAGGTAAACTCTACCATCATTTCCATGCCCTGGGGCCATGCTTGCACGCTGTTATAATCCCGGTTATCGCGCTGAGAATTAGCCAGTTTTTTGCTCCATGTGCCGACCGCGAACCCCCAGGCAGCAATATCATCGTCACGACCCGGAACGAGTCCTTTGTAAAAAACACCCCCATCTATAAAAAACGGAAATTTATTTATGTTTGCGGGAGCCCAGGTTGTTACTACAAATGCGGTCAGGCCCTGGTCGCTGTCATCTTCTTCCCTGTATATCATCTGATCGCAATGAGTATAAAGACCGTAATTGCCTATATGTTTTTTCTGGCCCATGCCTGAGACTTGATATGATCCGTCGTTTACGTCAAGATACTGGTCGAAAAACCTTCCGCTATGATAAAACATTCCAAGCTTATAATTGCCGGGGAGCCACTTCGACTCCTTTACTTGCCCAGGCATAAAATGAAACTCCTGTATATACATTACGCCTCGTTTTAACCGCAAAGTAAAGTCAGCCCCGTGGGCTTCCATCCTGCCTACCCTGCCGTCCCCGTTGTAGATACCAAACTTATACTGAAACCAGTGGACGGGTTTCAGTATCGTGCGCACGCCCCATGTTGCCGTAGGATACGTGATAAACGGCAAGTTTAGCGGTAAGCTTATGGGGTTCCCATCGATGGCATTATTCATGTATATCCAGTAGATCGGTGAAGAGGCAAAATCGTCACCGGTAGCTATGCGCCCACCCCTGATAGAAAGCCGGCCATCAAAAAGTGTCTGGTCGAGATAAAGACCATAGATCCTGAATTGTTCCGATCCGAAAATACTGGTTACATTAAACTGGTTCTTTATGGCATCCATGGAAAGGTTTTGACCTGCCCGCCAGATCCAGGAAAAATGGAACTGCAGGCCCTTAAGACCTAGTATCTTTTCAAGATCAAAATTGCTATCAAACCCCCAGGAGTGATCATACCTCGTCGCCTGGTAATCGCCTCCTGTGGTATTCCCAAGAACATCAAATACATAGCTCGATGTGATCTCTACCCCTTTTTCCACAAGTTTATCGCGCAAGCCGAACCAGTTACCTGTCATGTATGGTGGACCGTGTTTATACGCAAACCAGGGTGAAGCCATGCTGCGTTTAAGCTTAAGCTTGGAAAAATGCCAGCGAGTTTCTTCGCTATTCGTTTTTCTTGCATCACCGGGGAGCGTTCCGGCAAACGATGTCACAACGGAAAAAGACAGTATAAATGTAAAAATGGTAAGAAAACTGATTTTTATTATTTTTATAATATCGCATCCTTATGTTTGTGCTTCTGGCATAAGTATACCTAATAAAATCAAAAAATTGAAATTTTTGAGAATTTTTGGGAGAACTGTAAGAATGGCTGCTGAAGGTTGGTCTTCCAGGATCAGAATGCTGGTGAGTTTTGGGTCTTGACCATAGGGCTCCTTGCGTGCCCTTGCGGATTATCTTCGT
This sequence comes from Candidatus Omnitrophota bacterium, assembly GCA_013204685.1. Taxonomy (GTDB): domain Bacteria; phylum Omnitrophota; class Gorgyraeia; order Tantalellales; family Tantalellaceae; genus JABMSC01. The sequence continues at coordinate 2,128 of JABMSC010000230.1, forward strand.
TTTTTCTTTCGTTTTTTCGACGCTTTTTTGATGCGTTTTTCCGCATCGGCTTCCTGCTCTTCCATCATCTTTCTTAGTTTGAGCATGCAGGCGGCTTCGATCTGTCGCACCCTTTCCCTGGTGATGCCAAAATGTTTGGCTGTGTCTCTCAGGGTATGTGAAACCCCGTCCTTGCCCAGGCCAAACCTGAGCATCAGTATCTTTCTTTCGCGTTCGGTCATTTTATCCAGAAGCCCCTCTATTCTTTCATGAAGGAGGAATTTGGAAAGTTCATCCACGGAATTCACAATGCTCTCATCTTCTATCAGGTCCATGAATTCAGAATCTCCGGATTCGCCTATAGGAGCGTTCAAACTGGATATGCTCGAAGACATATGGTTCAGCTGGCGAACACGTGCAACGGGGAGCTTCATCTTTTTTGCTATGTCGCCCATCTGAGGCGTCTTATGCATCTTCTGGATAAGATGCTTCTTGATCTTCTGGAAACGCATAAGCATCTCCATCACATAAACGGGAATCCTCACCGTCTTTCCCTGATTTGCCACGGCTCTTGTGATGAACTGCTTGATCCACCATGCTGCATACGTGCTAAAACGATACCCCTTATCCGGTTCATATTTGCTTACGGCTTTCATCAGCCCCAGATTGCCTTCCTCTATCAAGTCAAGCATCGGCACTCCCAGATAGCTGTATTTCTTGGCGATGTTAATAACCAGCCGGAGATTGCTTTTGATCATTTTCTGGCGGGCTTTTTTATCGCCTTTTTTGACCTTGTTAGCCAGTTCTTTTTCCTCTTCTGCCGTCAAGAGCGGCAGATCCCGTATGTCCTTTAGATAAAGTTTTATTGCGTCCATATTGCCCCCGAGTTATGGGGACGTGCCACTTGGGGACACACCACAAAACTAGTGGTGTGTCCCCAAGTGGCACGTCCCCAATGATTGCTAGCTGTTGTCGATCCCTGCCTGCGCTGCCGCAAGTCTTGCTATCGGCACACGGAACGGAGAACAGCTGACATAGTTGAGCCCTGCTTTAACGAAGAATTTCACTGATTCAGGATCTCCACCATGTTCACCACAAACGCCGCATTTAAGATCCTTGCGCGTTTTTCGTCCTTTTTTGACTCCACACTGCACCAACTGCCCGACGCCTTCCTGGTCAATAGATGCAAACGGATCAACCTTAAGCACTTTCGCTTCGAGGTATTCCGGCAGAAATGTGCCTATATCATCACGGCTGTACCCAAACGTCATCTGGGTAAGATCATTCGTACCGAATGAGAAAAATTCCGCTTTTTCGGCAACCGTATCAGCAACTAGCGTCGCGCGCGGAATCTCCATCATCGTACCGACCAGATACTTAACCTTCGATTTTTTAGCTTTGATGATAGGGTCGGCCACTTCACGGGTTATCTTCTCCAGAATATCATATTCCGCCTTTGTCCCTATTAAGGGTATCATGATCTCCGGCATAACTTTGATCCCTTTCTTAGCAACATTGCATGCAGCCTCTATGATCGCCCTCACCTGCATCTTACAGATCTCAGGATACGTGATCGAAAGGCGGCACCCTCTATGGCCAAGCATGGGATTCATTTCGTGAAGCGCTGCTACCTTTGCTTTTACAACAGCCGGTGTGGTTTTAAGCCTTTTTGCCATCTTTTTCTGCCCGGCCGGATCATTCGGAAGGAACTCATGAAGCGGCGGATCCAGGAGGCGGATAGTCACAGGAAACCCGTTCATCGCCTTAAATATCCCTTCAAAATCTTTCCTCTGGTAAGGAAGAAGTTTCTTGAGAGCTTTTTCTCTTCCTGGCTGATCTTCAGCAAGTATCATCTCACGGATGGCCCATATCCTGTCACCCTCAAAGAACATGTGCTCCGTACGTGTAAGGCCTATTCCCTCGGCCCCGAAGAGCACGGCGTTAGCGGCATCTTTCGGAGAATCGGCATTAGTCCTTACTTTTATCTTGCGGTATTTATCACTCCACTTCATAACATCTTGAAACATTCTGCAGATCGGGTTTTTAAGCGCTTTCTTGTTTCTCTGTAAAATACCCAGAACTACCGGAGAAGCGGATGTATCTACTTTTCCGAGAATAACTTCTCCGGTGGTCCCGTCAACTGAGATCATCTCGTGGTTCTTTATGGTTTTGGAACCGACCTTGATCTGTTTTTTGTTGGGATCTATATGAAGAGCTCCGCAGCCTACAACGCAACATTTACCCCATCCGCGGGCAACAACAGCGGCGTGTGATGTCATTCCGCCTGTTGAGGTAAGAATGGCTTCCGAGGCCCACATTCCGGATACGTCTTCGGGAGAAGTTTCCTTACGAACCAGTATGACCTTTTTGCCGGTTTTTTCCACCTTTACAGCATCGTCAGCCGTAAAACAAACAAGTCCGTATGCCGCGCCCGGACCGGCGGGCAGCCCCTTAGCAACACATCTTTTGGATGCAACCGCAGCGTCTTTCGCTTTAGTGTCAAAGATCGGAAAAAGAAGCTGGTTCAAATGATCCCCTTCTATCCTCTGGAGCGCAACCTTCTCTGTGATCATTTTTTCTTTTACCATGTCATCGGCTATCTTTACCGCTGCAAGACCCGTTCTTTTTCCTGTCCTTGTCTGAAGCATAAAAAGCTTGCCTTCCTGGATGGTGAATTCAACGTCCTGCATATCCTTATAATGCTTCTCAAGTTTATGACGGATACCATCCAGCTGCTTGTATATTTTCGGCATTTTCTTCTTAAGGGTAACTAGGGGTAGAGGGGTTCTAATGCCCGCCACAACGTCCTCACCCTGAGCG
>JABMSC010000231.1 GCA_013204685.1 Candidatus Omnitrophota bacterium
ATGTTAATGTGCACCAGATCAGCAAGCATGTAGAATATAATACGTAATATGTAGTTCTCTTCACTCTCACCTTTCTTAAGCTCTGCGCATTCTCCTTCTGGACGGATTAAAATACCCGTGCATCAGGTGCGGGTATTCCCTTTTAACTGAATTAATAAGTTCTTTTACCCCGAGCATCTCCCTGCGGCTGATCTTGATCCGTAGTTTTTTGAAATACGCAAGTGGATCATAATTCAAGTTCCTCCACTGGATCATATCTATATCATTTTTAGAAAGAAAACGTCCCAAAGCCCTTTTCTCCTTCAGTGAATCGGTAAAACCCGGCATCACAAGATAATTGAGGGACACAAAACCGCCCTTCTTTTTTGCCTGCCTTACCGAAGAAAGCACATCCTTGAGGGTGTACCCCCTGGGAAGATAATAAGCACTGTAAAACTTCTCCTGCATGCTGTTTATGCTGACGCGCACGGAATTTAATCCGGCATCGAACAGTTTTTTTATAATATCCGGCCTGCTGGCATTAGTGTTAAGGTTAATTATTCCTTTTCCGGTTTTTGCGCGAATAAGTTTAACTGCATCTATAAGGACATCTCCCACCAGAAGTGGCTCCCCTTCACATCCCTGTCCGAAACTCACAACGGGATCCTTCACCTCTTTTAAATGAAAAAGCGCTACTTCTGCGATCTCCTCCGCGGTGGGCACAAAAATTATACGTGGCTGTGTCACGCAGCATCCCTTCTCCGGCTGATGGGAGATGCATCCTATGCACTTTGCATTGCATGCAGGAGAAGTGGGCAAGGGCGCCTCATACCTTTTGAGAAAAAAATTCTTTGCTGCGGGACATCCATACTGAAGAGCGCATCTCTCCAGATGACGCACAAGCCTGTTCTTTGGAAAGATCTTTCGGAACTTTTTTACATTATTACGTACCCCGGCAAGAGGCATACCGGTAAGTTCCTGTCTTTTTTCATTATCTATGCGGATACCCGAGGCGTAAAATTCCCCCTTATAAAGAGCAACGGCTGCATAGCTGAAAAGCGGCAGCACTCTGGTTCGCTTATTCTGCTTGTAAGAAGCGCTGTAAGTTGTAGTATGTCCGGGGGCGAAAAAAGCCGCTACGGCATGCAGTGATCCCTTTTTTGAAGCAAAGGGATTACCGCTTATTTGAATGAACTTCTCCTGGTCGGGATCATATCCCACCGGCTTGCGGTCGGGCAAAACAAAAAGCTCACTGTCGGGATGAAGTTTTATAAGATCTTTTTCCGACAAACGAAAATACTCCCCGCCCTTCATTCCTGTTGCAATAAATTCGGGAATATCATAGATCTTGTTGTTCTCATCAGCGGCTAATAATTTTGGATATTCTTTGGCCATAATTCGGTTTACAGTTGACAGCTCACAGTTCACAGTTCGTAGTCCAGGGGTCGGAGTTCGGAGCAGTTAGCTCGCCTGGTATTGAGATTGCTTCGCTTCGCTCGCAATGACGGGGAGGACGGCTTTCCCTCACTTCTTACCCCTTACCGCTTAACGCTTACCGCTATTCCTGACCCTTCACCTAATCTCTATCCCCACCGGGCAATGATCACTTCCGGTGACTTCCGTCATTATGAAAGCATCTTTTAAGCGCGGGAGCATCTTCTTTGTCACAAAGAAATAGTCTATCCTCCATCCAACATTTCTCTCGCGAGAACGGGTTTTGTAATCCCACCATGAATAATTTTCGCCCGTTTGATGGAACTGGCGGAAAGTATCTATGTATCCGCGTGACACAAACTTATCCATCCAGGCCCTTTCTTCCGGCAGGAAACCTGAAGTCATTTCATTCTGCTTCGGCCGCGCAAGATCTATTTCCTTGTGTGCGGTGTTGAAATCGCCGCAAATAATAATGTTCCTGTTTTTTATGCCATCGACATAGTCCATAAACTTATCGTAAAAATCAAGTTTATATGCAAGTCTTTCCGGGCCCATACCCCCGTTCGGAAAATAAACATTGATTAGGAAAAAACTTTTAAATTTTACAATCAGGGCCCTGCCTTCGGTATCAAGGCCCCCGGAAGGAAAATCCTTTTCACAAGAAACAGGCTTTTCTTTTGCAAAAACAGCTACTCCCGCGTAACCTTTTCGTTTAGGGTTATTCCAGAATGTGTGATATCCTTCAGGCTCAAGCAGCGTCTTCTCAAGCTGTCCGGGGTGGGCTTTTGTCTCCTGGAGGCAAAGCACCTCAGGCGATTCTTCTCGGAGCCATGCGAGAAAACCTTTACCTGAGACAGACCGTATTCCGTTAACATTCCAGGATAGTATTTTCATTGTATGCCCTAATCTATCTCCATAGCCGACATACTTTCGTAAAACTCAAGATATTTATCCTTGTTTTCCGTCTTACGTAATGCCATGGCGGTCCTGGGGTGTTCATTGAACATCCCGGTGATCGCATACGGCAGAAGGTATCCCCATTCTATTTTTTCTCTCATCGGAATAAATTCCCTGGATATAACGTCCAGAATAGGACGCAGATCAAACTTGGGATTCTTAAGGAATCCTATCAACAGTTCCATCGGGCAGTTCCCGGCGGCTCTGCCTATACCGTAAATCGTGCCGTCAACATAATTACAACCGTCTATGATACCCTGTATGGTATTAGCATAAGCAAGCTGCTGGTTATTGTGACCATGTATGCCTACCTCTTTTGTTTTCAGGATTTTTTTGAATTTGTTCGCAAGATAGGTGATATTCTCCGAATATAAAGCTCCAAAACTGTCTACTATGTAAACAGCTGAAACCTTGCACTCCCTTTCGATCTGGTCCAATGCTTCATCGAGTTCCTGGTCCAGGGCCTTGGATATGGCCATTATGTTTATAGTAGCTTCGTATCCTTTGCCCAGCGCTAAATTTGCAAGATCGATCGCTTTATCAACATCCTTTACATAAGTGGCCACGCGGATCATGTCAACGACACTATCCTTGCACGGCAGGATGTCTTCCTCGTGCACGCGCCCTATATCCACCATTACCGAAAGTTTAGTGTTAGACTCTACGCCGTCTATCGCACGCTTGATGTCATCCTCTTCACAGAACTTCCATTTTCCGAACTGGTCAGGCGACAGTATCTTTTTGGAAGCCCTGTACCCTATTTCCATATAATCGACTCCGGAAGCGGAAATGGCCTTATAAATTTCACGTACAAAATGATCCTCGAAGTAATGATCGTTAATAAGACCACCGTCCCGTACGGTGCAATCAAGAACCGTTATCTTCTCTCTGAACATAATCTTTCTCCTTCTTTTTATTTTAGGTAATCATAATTACAATCATATAGCACCTATATAATATATTAAAAAGTCTGGATGGTAAAGGGCTTTTTGGGGACAGTATTTAGATCCCATTATGAATTTCAAAGAAATTTTTAACGGGGAAGGGATTATAATACAAAAAATAGGGCCCCTTTAAAGGCGCCCTATTCCTTGTCTATACTCTCAAATCTCTAAGCTCTGATTATTTATCTCTCGTTTATTCCGTCCTTATATCCTTCGGTATACCCTTTTTTGTAGCCGTTTGCATAACCCGCTTCATATCCGTCTGAATAAGCTGACTGGGATTCCTGATAAGACCTGGGTTGATATGCCGGCTGCTGCTGGTAAGTAGGCTGCTGCTGGTAAGTAGGCTGCTGCTGATAAGCGGGTTGCTGCGGTTGATCGGGTTCGGTCAGAGTATCAAGCAGTGCACCGCCGATCACATTAACACCTGCCCCGACCAGGGCGCCTGTTCCGACATTTCCGCCGCCTACTGCGCTGGCTGCAGCGCCGGTACCGGCTCCAAGAAGTCCATTTCTGAGAATATCTTTAGATGTCGTGCTCTTGGCAAAGCTGGCCTCACCACTAAACGCAATCATAAGAGCAACAACTATCAGACATACTAACATGCGCTTTTTCATAGATTGTCCTCCTTGTTATTTCGTATCATTTCTTGGGAATTACACATTATAATATCATACAAACTAAGTTATAACAAATCAAAATTCTAGTCATTTATATCAAACAGCTTAACCAAAAGGGCATTTTCCAGGTATTCCAGATCAAAGGGTTTAATAATATAATCATAAGCACCAAGCTCTATGCACTTTTTCCCTATTTCATTCTCATTAACCGCGGTGATCATGATAACATTAACATTTTTATCTATTCGCTTTATTTCCTTCAGCACCTCAACCCCATCCATGCCGGGCATCCTTATGTCCAGGAGGACTATCGCCGGCGCATTCTGCCGGACCCTATCGATCCCCTCTTGACCGCTAACCGCTATATCGGCGGCATAGCCTTTCATCTCAAGAAATTTCTTGAGCATACTGCATACGGAAGCTTCATCATCGATCACTAGAATCTTTTTGGACATTTTTCCCTCCTTTAAAAACAGGCAATTTGACAGTAAATATAGTACCTTCGCCCGGTTTGCTATCTACCAGAATAACCCCTTCGTGGTTTTCGATTATTTTATAAACGATCGCCAGGCCCAGCCCGGTCCCCTTTTCTTTTGTAGAAAAGAACGGATTAAATATCTTATTCAGTGTTTCAGTGTCCATTCCTTTGCCGGTATCTTTGAATTCGGCTACAACCAGTTCATCTCCCTTTTTTATCTCGACCCGCCCGAATCCGGCATATGGTTTTGCAGCTGTCTCTCGGAAGGTCCTTACTGTAAGCTGCCCTTTTTCTCCCATAGATTGAACTGAATTGAGCATTATATTCAAAAATACTTCCTGCAGCTGATTGTAATTACCGAATGTTTTCGGGATATTATCATCCATCTTAAAATTCACTATAACATTACCCAGCTTTATTTGATATTTCAATAAACCATAAACTTTTTGTATGGCCTGATTTATGTCGATCGCGCTAAATGCCTCACCAGCCGCTCTTGAGAACTCCATCAGCTTCGCAACTATAAGCTTTATCCTTTCGGTCTGTTCTCTTATGCTTCTAGCAGCATCCTTGATCTCACGATCCACATTTTTGCGAATGGTTAATATCTCTGCTTCCCCAGAAATAGCAAAAAG
>JABMSC010000232.1 GCA_013204685.1 Candidatus Omnitrophota bacterium
CAGTATGATGTTCCGCACGGAATAGCCGGTGGGGTATTTATCGGCAGGATCACCAGAATAAATCATGACTCGGGATATCATGGTTATGCCGGTCTGTACAGCGATATTGAAGGATTGTCTTCCGGAGACACCCTTTTGGAAGAAGAGAAAAGCGAAGCAGTTGTGGCAAAAATAGAAGAACTTTTAGACAAGCTTGAAGTTCCGAAGGATTTAAGTGGTTTTGGAGTTAAAAAAGAAGATTATGGTCTTTTTCATCAACATGCTACTGAAATTTATAAAGCCGCGTTTGATTTTAATCCGGTGGAGATAAGCGTGGAAAAGATCGAACAAATGCTGAAAGAGATGATTGGATAAAGTATTGTCTATTTTTAATAAAGTTGAAAGGCGAGGAAAAAGATGAAAAATAGTTACACACAGATCCATTATAATGAAGAACTGCGGCCATATACGGAGTTCCCACGGCTTTTATGCGAACACCTGTCGGATAAATATTTTAAAGCCCGCACGGGAAAACTTCTTGATGTTTGCTGTGGGCGCGGGGAATTTATCGAGATCTACAAAGATCTTGGGTTTGATGCCTATGGCGTAGACATGGACTCCGTAGCTTTGCAAAAGGGATTAAATGTCAAGATCGCTGATGTAGACAATGAAGATCTGCCTTTTGAGGACGATTTCTTTGATGTTATTGTGATGAAATCGGCGATCGAACATATTCGTAATATTTATCATCTGATGGAAAATCTTCGCAGAGTTCTTAAGCCGGGCGGGAAACTGATCATCCTTACATGTGATTGGAAAAGGAATTTTAAGGTGTTTTTTGATGACGTTGATCACAAGAGCCCCTTTACTACGTTTTCCCTGCATGATGTACTGGTCAGGTACGATTTTAAAAACGTTGTTGCAGAAGATATCTACTATCTTCCATTCAGCTGGAAGAATAGAGTGTATAAGTTTATACCGGGCATAATTTCACGTTTGTTCCCGATTGATTTTCCACAGACAGTTAAATTAAACCCGTTTGTAAAAATGGTTAAATTTTCAAGAGAGAAACAAATAATAGGTTATGGAGAAAAATAGAGATGGTTAACGCGAAAGCGAAAAGAAAGATCAAATTATACTTATGCGACCTGGTTCATAATTACCTGGGAGTCGGCACTTATATGTTTCCGCTGAATATATCGTACATTGCCGGATATACCAAAAAATATTTTAGGCCGGACGTAGACATCAAACTGTTTAAATATCCGTTGGATTTTATGAAGAAGTTCCAGGAAGAAAAACCGGATATTGTGGGCTTCAGTAATTATACGTGGAATTCGGATATAAACAATAAGATATCCGAGTGGGTGAAGTCAGTGAGCCCGGAGACGCTTGTGGTTTTCGGCGGACCCAATATAGATTACACCCAGGAGGGATATACGAAGTTTTTTAAGACACACAGTGGGGCTGATTTCTATATTCCGTATCAGGGTGAAATTCCGTTTATTAATCTTCTGGAAAGAATAGATGAAAAAGGTACTGATGTGAGCGATTTAAAGTCAGACCCTATAGATGGAGTAGTATTTTATGACATGGACAGCGATAATCCTGTTTGCGGAAAGACTGTTCCCAGGATCAGGGATCTTGACAGCATCCCTTCGCCATATCTAACGGGATTCTTGGATGAATTTTTTGATACTAATCTTATACCGATCGTCGAGACGAACCGAGGATGTCCTTATACATGCACTTTTTGTGCCCAGGGGTTTTCTTCTAATAACCGTCTTGATCTTTTTGACTTGGATCGCGTAAAGGCAGAACTTGACTATATTGCGCACAAGGTCAAGAACACGAACATACTAAACCTGGCGGACGCTAATTTTGGTATTATTGAAAGGGACATAGAGATCGCCAAATATATAGCGGAATTATCTGAAAAAACACCGAATCTTAAGAAATTCAATACGAACTGGGCTAAGAACCAGCCGAAATTATTTGAGATCGCCAAGATCCTGAAAAATTCAAACCTTATCATTTCGCTTCAATCATTAGACGCGAAAGTCTTGGAGAAAGTGAAAAGGTCCAATATAAAGATATCGGTGTTCAAGGATATTATGGATAGCGTGAACACTTTAGGCGGTATGTCAGGGACCGAGGTTATACTGGGTCTTCCGGAGGAGACAAAAGAGAGCCATATCAAGACGCTGAGAGATCTTTTTGACTGGGACGTTTCTTATTTGATCTGTTACAACGCGCTACTTCTTGAAGGAACCGAGATGTCGCAATTTAGAGAGAAAGGCGAGTTTGAATGCAGCACTAAATACCGACTCATTGATAATTCTTTCGGGAAGTATCAGGACATAGTATCCTTTGAGGCTGAGGAAGGGATCCGCTCGACGTCCGCGATGTCGGAGGAGGAAATATTGTTCTTTCGCCCCGTGCACTGGCTGATCCAGTTTTTGTGGAATTACAGGTTCTACTATGACCTTCTGAAGTACTTTCAGTTTCTGGGAATTAATCCCCTGGATTACATTCTGCGATTGATGGATAAAGCTGAAAATGACACGGCATTTCACAGGATATCTGAAATTTTTCAAGAATTTAATGAAGAAGCTGAGAAGGAATGGTTTGATTCAATAGATGATCTTCAGGAGCATTACAGTCGCAGTGAACCGTTTCAGGACCTGAAAGATGGTAAACACGGGAAGATGAACGGTAAGTATATATTTAAAGCATTACTGGAGGCAAAAGAAGCTTTTAATGAGTTTCTTTATCAAACAGCTGTTGATTATTCAGATCTTACACGTTCAAAAGAGGCAGTGATCAAGGATATCTTTAATTTTCTTTCGACATCGATAATTGATTTCACAGACGATTGGGATGAGATATGCCCGGAAAGAGAAATTATATGCAAATACGATATTCCGGGGTGGAGAAAGTCGGGACACAAAGGGGATCTGGAAAGCTTTTATCGCAAAGAAGGAATAAGATACCGTTTTTATATACCCGAAGACCAGAAACGTACACTTGAAGTGCTGCTAAAGCAATACGCTCATGATAATAAGAACGTGACATTAAGAAAGATGAGTGAATATATGGATATCAGGGACTTTTTTCGGAAAGTAGATGTAGTCAAAGATGCGGTAATCGCATCTAAATAAGGAATACGGAAATGGATAGTAAAGATCTTGTAGAAACACCTCAGAGAATTCATGGCAAAAGAAAGGATGATCTTGAAAAGGTTCTTTCTAAAGAGCTAGGGGTTAGGTATGAGGAATATAGGAAAAATTGGATAGCAGTTTCTAAAAGAGAAGTTGTGACAGATTTTCCGCTTTACATACAGATAGAACATACCGGCAGGTGTAACCTCAGGTGTCCTACCTGCCTTCAGGGAATAGATAGTTTGAGAGAAGAGTACAGCAGCAGCTTTACGCCTTTAGACCTGGATTTATATAAAAAAGTTTTGGATGAGGCAAAAGGGTACGGATGTCCGTCAATAGCGTTTCATAATAATGACGAACCTCTTCTTTTGAAAGATCTGGAAAACAGGATAGAGATGGCCAAAGAGGCTGGTTTTCTGGACATTATAATGACAACGAACGCGACTCTTTTAACTCCCGAAAGAACCCATAAACTTATAGGGTCGGGTATAACGAAAATCAATTTCAGCGTGGACGCGTTCAATGAAGAGGACTATAAACAGGTGAGAAAGGGAGGAGATTTCACAACTGTACTGGCTAATATAGAATATTTCTGTGAATACAAAAAAAAGAACAGGCAGGAGCTCCCCATTACACGTGTTACCTGTGTCGCGAGCAAGTTTACTGCCAAAAAAATAGAAGAGTTCAAGAAATTCTGGGAAACGAGGGTTGACATGGTTGAATTCCAGAATTTCCAGGCGCTTAAAGGGCACACCGAAGCCATAAAACCAGAAGGGGCCAAAGTGGATTCTTCTTTCACCTGCAACGGCCCGTGGCAGCAGGTGGTCATAAGAGCAAATGGAGATGTAGCGCCATGTTGTTCGTTTTATGGTACCGGGATAATAGTGGGTAATATAAAAGATTCCACAATCTATGAAATTTGGAACGGCGATAGAATGAAAGGGATACGGGAAGAACTGTTAAAGAACAATTTTTCTTTTTCTTCGGCATGTAAACAATGTTCGGAGACGTTTTACACACTTTAGAAAGGAGAAGATATGCCAGGTTTTGAATTAATAGGAAAAGAGGAACAAAAGGCCTGCGATTCTGTATTCGAAAACGGTGGTGTTCTTTACAGATATGGCTTAGACGCGAAAAGAAACAATATATTCAAGGTGGATGAATTTGAGAAGGCTGTAGCAAAAAAGGTAGGAGCCAAATACTGTCATATTGTGTGTAACGGCACCGCAGCTTTAAAAATTGGATTATTCGCTCTGGGGGTTCGCGCAGGTGACGAGGTTATTACACAGAGTTTTACGTTCATAGCTACCGTGGAAGCTATACTCGAACTCGGGGCTAAACCAGTGATCGCTGAGGTGGACGATACGCTTAATATGGATCCTGAAGACCTCAAGAAAAAGATTACGGACAAGACCAAAGTAATAATCCCCGTTCACATGGCTGGTGTTGCGGCAAAGATGGATGAGATTATGGCTGTGGCCGCCGAACACAATATTCCCGTGTTTGAGGACAGTGCCCAGGGATTCGGCGCTACTTATAAAGGTAAGAATCTTGGAACAATAGGAAAAGCCGGGATATACAGCTTTGATATAGGCAAGGTTATTACGACTGGTGAAGGAGGGGCGCTTGTAACCGATGACGAGAACCTTTATCTGAGGGCCAGGGAATATTCCGATCATGGACATGAATATAACCCGTCTGTCCCCCGCGGAAAAGACACAAGATCCAGCTGGGGTTTTAATTACAAGATAATGGAGCTTCAGGGGGCTATAGGCCTGGCACAGCTGGAAAAGCTGGATTATGTCCTGGATAAACAGAAAGAATATAAGACCCGTATAAAGGACGGGATAAAGGATATAGATACGATCGAATTCAGGAATTTGCCGAATCCGGATGGAGATGCTTCGGACACCCTGATATTCTTTGTGGAAACAAGGGAAAAGGCAGAAAAATTTGCTCAAGAATTTACCGCAAAGGGGCTTGGCACAAAGAATCTTCCGGATGCACTCGATTGGCATTTTGCGGGGACATGGAACCATATTTATGATGCTTACCCGGAATATAAGGGTAAGGATCTGGAGCAGGTTTGGGAACAATCCACCTCATTTTTGAGGCGTGCCGTAGCTATACCTATAATGGTGAATATGAGTGACGAACAGATAGATAAGGTAGTAGACAGTATAAAAGAAATAAGTGGACAGTTGACTAAAGCCGGTGTTTAGGCTTTTTGTGAAAAAGGAGAAAGATGATCTTAGGAATTATTCCAGCCCGCGGCGGAAGCAAAGGTATACCGCGAAAAAATGTGAAAATGATAGCGGGAAAACCTTTGATCGCATGGTCGATCGAAGCAGCGAAAATGTCAAAAATGATAGACCGATTTGTTGTTTCAACTGATGACCTGGAGATAGCCGCTATTGCCAGGGAATATGGAGCGGAAGTAGTAGATCGTCCGGCTGAGCTGGCTACGGATGAAGCCACTACCATATCGGCCCTACAGCATGTCCTTTCCGTAATAGATGCTGATACGGTGGTTCTCTTGCAGCCTACTTCGCCGGTCCGGGATGAAGGTCTGATCGACAGATGCATTGAGAGATTTCAGGCTTCGCAAGCGGACAACCTGGCTACCGGATTTATCTGCAAACTCAAGGAATACGGTACCTATTATCAAAGGCGGCAGGATATGGAAGGTTTCTTTTATGATGACGGCAATGTTTATGTGGTCAAGGCCGATATTATAAAAAAAGGGACTCTTTTTGGAAAAAAAGTAGAAAGAATAGAAATAACGAGAGAACAAAATTCCGAAATTGACGATAATTTTGATTTCTGGATGAATGAACAAATTTTACTTAAAAGACATGCAGAATAAAAAGATTAAAAAAATAATTTTTCTGGTTGAAGATCGGTTTACTTCAAGAGATTATGACCGTTTTGGGCTTGAAATACTTCAGAAAGAAGGTTTTGATGTCGAAGTGTGGGATCTTACGGTTGCCTTGCATCCTAAATTTTCTTATATACCGCCGGATTTGTCCAATTATACAGGGGTAATTGTATTCGAAGACAAGAAAATGGTCTATAAAAGTCTTGCAGAACTAGAGAGCGATGTGCTTGTTTTGAATATGATGAGCTATTCCTCATCGACCCTGGGCGTGTACAGGGCGTTAAGTCGGTCGAGAGCTTTTTACGCGGTTTTTAACGCAAATTCCATACCGGTTTCGACCAAAAATAAGACATGGACATCTTTTTTATCGGAGAGATTCAGAAGGATGATGATCGTGGGCCCTTCGAAGGCGTGGAGGCGTTTGCTCTTCAGCTTGCCTTACAGGTGGCTGGGGGTCAGGCCCGCAGATCTCATACTTGCCGGAGGGCAGATGAGCCTGAATTGTGAGTATCCTCTTGATGACAGGACAGAGGTTTTTTACGGGCATACGCTGGATTATGATATCTATCTTAAAGAAAGAGAAAAATCGAACAAACAGCAAAATATTGCGGTATTCCTGGATGAATTTTATCCGTTTCACCCTGACTGTGAAATGGTTATCGGCGGTGCGCCGGTCAGTGATGAGAAATATTATGCCCAGTTGAACGACTTCTTTGATCTTGTTGAAAAAGAAACGGGACTGGAGGTTGCGGTAGCCGCGCATCCGAGGTCTAATTATGAGGAGATGCCCGATTTTTTTAAAGGACGCAAGTGCATAAGAGGAAAGACAGCGGATCTTGTCAAGAATTCCCGACTTGTTGTAAGCCACTGCAGTACGTCGTCCAATTTCGCTGTTTTTTTCAACAAACCGGTTATTTTTATAACCTGTTCGGAATTGAACAAAAGCAGTCAGGGGCCCTATATAAAAGGAAAAGCTCAGTGGTTTGGGAAAGAACCCATATTTATCGATGGTTCCGCAAAAAGTGATATTAACTGGAAGTTCGAACTGACGGTGAATAAAGAGCATTATACAAATTACAGGATGGCATATATTAAGACGCAGGACAGTAAAGATGTTCCTTTATGGCAGATGTTCGCGGAAAGGGTGAAAAAGGGGTTTACGGCAGGGAGGGACAATGGGTGTTGAGAAAACGATCGGAAAATCAATAGCAAGGGTTCTATTGGGGGATCTATTCATGAATCTGGATTTCATGAGTTCCTTAGTGCAAAAAACTTCTGAAGGGATCGATTGGATTTATTCAGATAAGCAGAGGACCTCTGAGTTTATCGATTGGATACATTCCGATATTGTGGATATTGCTGAGGAATTTATACGGAAAAATGATCTGAACAGAGCGTCTTTTATAAAAGATATGAACACTGTTTTCAAAACCGACAGATTTGTCTCTTTGCTCAACAAGTGGGTGATCGAATATTATGTTAAACTGTTCAGGGTGCTGGATAATCCTCCACCGGAATTGGTACTGGAAAGGAATCCTCTAAATCAGTTCGGTCTCTCAAAATATGTTTCAAAATTCAATAATAAGATCAACATAAAATGGAAGCGCCAAAAATATTTTTATAAGATCGCAAGTGTCATTTTGCAATCTCTGGTCGTTCTTTACCTCAGCATGAACAGGGGGGTAGTAATATCAAGGAAGAAGAAAAAGTATAAGGTGATGCGTGAAGCGATATGGGGACTTTATGACGTTCGTGGTTTTTATTTTCATGACGATTTCCTGGTGGATGGGGACAAAGTACGTGAAGATGAACTTCTTTTATTTTCACGAGGTGTACCTTTGGAAGAAGGCCGTTTAAAAGGATATCACGATGCCATAAAGTCCCCATATGGCCATTTTGATCTTCAGCGTATACCAGTAGACGTAAAAACTCTACTTTCCCGGATAATTTCTAAATACATTATA
>JABMSC010000233.1 GCA_013204685.1 Candidatus Omnitrophota bacterium
AGATTTTTCTGGGGCCCGATGACAGCAATAGCAATATTAGCCGTTATTCTGGCTTTGATGGGTAAATAATATGAGTATGAAATTAAAAGCATTGTTGAAGTCACCATGGGTATATCATCTTTCTACGGGAAGCTGTAATAACTGCGATATCGAAATACTGGATTGTCTTACTCCCAGATTTGATATTGAAAGGTTCGGTATGCTTCTTGCCGGGAGCATCAGGCACGCTGATGTCCTCTTGGTTACCGGAAGCTGCAACAGAAAGTCGGCTGCAAGATTAAAAAGGATGTATGACCAGGTGCCAAAACCCTGTCTTGTAGTTGCGATAGGGGAATGTTCCCTTTCCAGGGGTATATTCATCCAGAGTTACAACTGTCCGCTTCCATTGGATAAGATCATCCCGGTAGATGTTTATATTCCGGGATGTCCTCCTAAACCGGAGGCGATCATAGCGGGAGCGGTGAATCTGATAGAGAAGGTTAAGGGAACCTTAGAGAAAAGCAAAAAGGAAAAATAAGGGAATGACAAGAGAAGAAGTACTAAAAGACCTGAACGAGCGATTCAAAGGCAGCATAGTAGATGTTTTCGATAAATCTCCTAAAAGGGTTTATATTGAAATAAAGCCGGAATCCCTCGTAGAAGTTGCCATCTATATATTTAAAACTCTTGGGGCCAGATTTAATATTGCTTCCGGTATTGATGTGCGTCAGTATTTTGAGATTCTTTATCATTTTACACTGGAGGAAATAAATCTGCTTATTTCGCTTAGAGTGAAACTATCTCACGAAAAGCCGGAAGTAGAATCGCTGGCGCCGGTCTTTAAGGCAGCGAATTGGATAGAGAGGGAGATAAACGAAATGCTGGGGATAAATTTTATTGGCCATCCTGACATGAAAAGACTTCTTCTTCCCGACGAATGGCCCGAAGGGGTTTATCCATTAAGAACGGATTACAAGGAATGGGATAAGAAGGCGATAAGGGACAGGGGCGTTTAGTAAAAGTAAAAAGGGAAAAGTAAAAGTAATGGCAAAAAAGACAATAGTACCAATAGGACCGTATCACCCGCTGCAGGAAGAACCTGAGTTTTTTACCCTTACAGTTGAAGGGGAAAAGGTTATCGATATTGAAGTTGAAGTGGGTTACAATCATCGCGGTATTGAGAAGCTTTCCGAGAGGAAGAGTTTTGATCAGTCCACTTTCGTTGTTGAACGCATCTGCGGAATTTGCTCGACAAGTCATCCTTATGCATACACGCGGGCTGTTGAAGATATTGTTCCAATGGAGGTTCCTGAAAGGGCAAAATACATTCGAACTATAATAGCAGAGGGTGAGAGGTTACATTCGCATCTTTTATGGCTGGGGCTTGCCGGGCACTTTCTTGGGTACAACACGGTTTACATGTGGGCCTGGAAATTGAGGGAAGAAGTGCTTGATGTGATGGAGATACTTTCGGGAAACAGAAATAACTACGCTATGTTCACTCCGGGAGGGGTAAGGAGAGACATAAAGGCTGAAGATATTCCTGTTTGCCTTAAGAAAATAGATTCAATTGTGCCCACGCTTGAGATGCTTAAGAAAGCTGTTATGGATGATCCGGTGCTTCATGCAAGGACCAAGGGTGTAGGTATTCTTACGAAAGAAGAAGCCATAGATTATTCGGCGCTTGGTCCCACTTCCCGCGCTTCAGGTGTAGCGAGGGATGTAAGAAAAGATTCACCATATGGAGCTTACGATCAGGTTGAATGGGAGATGATAGTTACACAGAATGGCGACGTTTTTGACAAAGTTGTTTTGAGGGTTCTTGAGATGTTTGAGACATATAAAATATTGAAATATTGTCTGGAGAACCTCCCGTCAGGTGAAATAGATGCCAATATCAAGAGCATTCCGCCGGGGGATGGCATAGGCCACATAGAAGCGCCGCGGGGAGAAACGTTTCATTTTGTAAGAAGCGATGGGACAAACAGCCCCGAGAGACATAAAGTGAGAGCCCCCACCTTCATGAATCTGCCGACGTATAAATCTACGGTTGTGGGGGAGACAATAGCGGATGCTACGATAATACTTGCGGCAATAGATCCGTGTTACTGCTGTACCGAGAGAATGACCGTAAAGGATACCGACGGCAAAAAACTTTACACCGGGGAAGATCTTGTGAGGCTTTCCCAGGAGAGAACCGAAGAAATAAGGAAGAGTATTTAACTGATATGGATGCCAGTCTTTTTAGGATAGACAGTTTATCTATTTTCATGGGAATTTTTATTGGTCTCTTTACGCTTTTGACCATTATCTATTCCTTTGGATATATGAAAGGGCGAAAAGGCCTCTTACGCTATTATTCCTATATAATACTTACGCTAATTGCTTCGCTCGGGGCGGTGTTTTCTAATAATCTCATACTTTTTATAGTGTTCTGGGGTTTTCTGGGGATGCTTCTTTATCTTCTGATCCAGTTCGGATGGAAGGAGACCACTTCATACACCGCTAAAAAGGCCCTGATAATCATCGGCGGAACAGATGCTTTTATGCTGCTGGGATTGGCGCTCATTTGGCATCTTACTGGATCCCTCCAGATGGATCAGGTGAGCATAGGACTAACATCTAAAGTTGCTGTTATAGCTTATCTGTGTCTGGCTTCCGGTGCGTTCGCTAAGGCGGGAGCCATGCCTTTCCACACATGGGTTCCGGATACTGCCGAGGATGCGCCAGCCTCTATTGCGGCATTCCTGCCGGCCTCTTTAGATAAACTGCTCGGGATATATTTTCTTGCCAGGCTTTCTCTGGAAGTATTTCGCATGACGCCCGGGATAAATGTGTTTCTCATGGTAATAGGAAGCGTTACTATTGTCGCAGCGGTTATGATGGCGCTTATCCAGCATGATCTTAAACGGCTCCTCGGGTATCATGCTGTAAGCCAGGTTGGATACATGGTGCTCGGTATAGGTACGGGGAACCCGATAGGTATTGCCGGTGGTGTGTTTCACATGCTGAACCATTCGATATACAAATCATGCCTTTTCTTTTCCGGCGGTGCAGTTGAGAAAAAGACCGGGACGACCAATCTGGACAAACTGGGCGGTCTTGCGAAAATAATGCCCATTACCTTTATTACATTTTTGATAGCTGCTTTTTCGATTTCGGGAGTTCCGCCTTTTAACGGATTTGCATCGAAATGGATGGTTTATCAGGGAATAATAAAGACCGCGACAAATGGAAGTGGTCTTTGGATAATCTGGCTTGTTGCGGCCATGTTCGGTAGCGCTCTTACTCTGGCGAGTTTTATGAAACTTGTGCATGCGGTCTTTCTGGGGCAGCCTTCTGAGGAGGTAAAGAAGAAGAAGCAGGGGGAGGTAGGCCCCTCTATGTGGATACCGACTGTTATTCTTGCCGCGCTTTGTGTAATTTTCGGTGTATTCGCATACAGAGTGCCTCTTAAAATGTTCATTTTCCCGAGTTTGGGTGGTGTGCCTGAGTTTACGGGAATATGGGATCCGGGACTGGCCACAGCTTTGATCGTGCTGGGCATAGTGATAGGTTTTGTTATATATCTTATGGGAACGGCACTTAAGACAAGGACTACAGAGACATTTGTTCTGGGTGAATTTATTGAAGATCATCCCGACATGAGGCTCTCTGGAACAGATTTTTACAATACTATAAAAGAGATCGGCATATTAAAAGTTATATACCGCCTCGCAGAGAAGAAGGTGTTTGATATATATGAGGTGGGAGCGAAGGCTACTCTGGGATTCAACGGCCTTTTAAGATATATGCATAACGGGATACTTCTAACATACCTGGCTTGGTGTCTTTTTGGAACGGGAATACTTTTTTGGGTGCTTTTAAGGTAGGATCATGATTGAACTTTACGTACTTCTTGTATTGATGATAATCGGGGCTCTTGTAGCGGTAGAGCTGAAAGACCTTTTGTCTTCAGTTATAGCCGTAGGGGCAGTGGGTCTTGCTCTGTCGATAGTCTTTTTGATCCTTAAAGCTCCGGATGTTGCCATAACGCAGCTTGTAGTGGAGATCCTCGCGCTTATAATCCTTATAAGAGCTACACTCAAAAAGGATCTTCCGCTCGCAACTACGGGCAGATGGTTTGTAAATACTCTTATTACAGCATGTTTCATAGTTTTGTTCCTGGCTGTCGGGATGAAATGTTTTAAAGACCTGCCGGCATTTGGTGAGCCCTTAATGAGGGTTTCCGGTACTTATATTAAAGAAGGACTCCAGAGGACCGGCGCCGTTAATCTTGTTTCTTCCGTGATCCTGGACTTTAGAGCATACGATACACTGGGAGAAGCCACTATACTTTTTACGGCTGTTATAGGGGTTCTCTCGATCGTAAGGCGGATAGGCAGGAAAAAGGTGGGCGAAGAAATAAAGGAAGAAGAGTAGAATGAGTAGAGAGCATGATAAAGGAATGTCCTTGATCGTAAAGACGATAACGCGCCTGACAGTAGGGCTTATTCTCCTTTACGGCGTGTATATTGTTATGCACGGGCATCTTTCTCCGGGAGGCGGATTTGCCGGGGGCGTGATCATTGCGCTGTCTTTTATCAATATTATGCTGGCATATGGAAAAGAAGATGCGTTCAAGAAGCTATCAAGAGCGGCTGCTTCTATGTGGGAAAGTATCGGGGCGATCATGTTCCTGGGTATAGCTCTTCTGGGATTCACCGGCGGGTATTTCTTTCTGAACTTTTTAAATAAGGGAGAACCCTTTAAGCTCTTTAGCGCGGGGATCATCCCTCTCTGTAATATTGCAATAAGTTTTAAGGTTGGAGCGGGGGTTTTCGCGATATTCGTGGCACTTATATTGCTGAAAATAGACGTAGAGAAAAAGGAATAGAACAAGTATCACTTTTTGTGAGGGTTTTAAATGGATGTTTATCTTCTTACTTTGGTCCTGTTTAGTATAGGAATTTATTGCATAGTCAGGAAACGTAACGTTATTAAAACAATAATCGGCGTTATCATTCTAGAATATGCTGTGAATCTCTTTTTTATACTTTCGGCATACAGGACCGAGGGACGAGCCCCGATATTTATGCAGGAAGAAGAAATTGTGAACATGGTAGACCCTCTGCCGCACGCGCTTGTCCTGACTGCCATAGTTATAGGTCTCGCGACTACGGCGCTTTTAGTAGGGATCGCAATGAGATTGTATGAAAAATACGGTACTTTTGATATCACAAAGATCAAGGAGCTGAAGGGATAATGACAGCATCCAGCATAATACCACTTTTTGTTGCTATACCGCTTGCCGGAGCGTTCATAACGCCGCTTATAGGTAAGAAGGTTAAATGGGCACCGGACGTGATAGGCAATTCGCTTACATTTGTCCTGGCCGTTCTTTCTATCTTTTCCGTTATGATGGTTTCTTCCAGCGGCACTATTGTATATAGTGTCGGGGGATGGATGCCGCCCGTTGGTATAGCTATGGTCCTGGATGGTCTCACTTCCTTTATGCTCGTTACAGTGAACCTCTTAGCGTTCATTATCGCTGTTTTTTCCGTGAACTACATGGAAAAATTTACTTCCAAAGCGAAGTTTTATTGTCTGTTTCTATTGATGCTTGCCGGGATGAATGGTGTGCTCATTTCGGGCGACATGTTCAATTTATTTGTTTTTCTTGAGATAGCATCGGTAGCAAGTTATGCGCTTGTTGCGTTCGGGACGGAGAGATACGAACTGGAAGCGGCATTTAAGTACGCTATCATGGGTACGGTAGGATCGCTTTTTGTTCTTTTGGGTATTGTTTTTCTCTATAGCTATACTTCGACTCTTAATATGGCGGATATGGCCCAGGTACTTATGCAAAAGGGCGGTGGGAACATAGTGCTCATGGTGAGCGCTCTATTCATAATGGGTTTTGGACTTAAGGCGGCACTGGTGCCGTTCCATGCGTGGCTTCCGGATGCACATCCTTCCGCGCCGGCTCCGATCTCTGCGATGCTCTCAGGTGTTCTTATTAAGTCCCTGGGAGTATATGCGCTCTGCCGCATATTCTTCAATGTGATAGGAATGACTGCGGATATCTCCTCAATACTCATGTTTCTCGGGGCACTCTCCATGGTTGTAGGGGTTTTTCTTGCTATAGGGCAGTGGGATTTTAAACGCCTTCTGGCGTATCATTCGATCAGCCAGATAGGGTATGTTGTACTGGGGATCGGACTGGGGACGCCTCTTGGCATCTTCGGCGGGCTTTTTCATCTTTTCAATCACTCAGTATTTAAATCACTCCTCTTTTTAGATTCCGGGGCGGTAGAATATTCTGCAGGAACAAGGGACCTTAAAAAGATGGGCGGATTAGCGGAAAAAATGCCAGTTACGGGAACGACGAGTCTTATAGCTTCAATGTCGATAGCAGGTGTTCCGCCTTTTAACGGGTTCTGGAGCAAGCTGATTATTATAATAGCACTTGTCCAGGCCGGAAGGCACGGATATGCATTCTGGGCGGTGGTGGCAAGTGTTCTGACCCTGGCTTCTTTTGCAAAAGTCATGAAATATGCCTTTTTTGACAAGCTGAAAGAGCAGCTTAAGCAGATAAAAGAAGTTCCGATATTTATGAAATTGTCCATGAGTGCTCTGGCGCTGATCTGTCTTTTCGGAGGGCTTCTGCTTGTTGGAGCAGTGAAGATCGATTTTCTTGACAAAGCAACGGACGTTCTTTTGGAAGGCACAAAGTACGCGGCGATAGTTTTTAAGGGGATCGGGTAAGATAGATGAACCCCGTTAGACTCCCGATATGGCGGAGTTTACGGGATGTAAATGATAGGATGAGAAAAATGGAGTCTAACGGGGTAAAAAGAAAAATTGTTTTATTCATTCTGGGTTTTATTGTATGGTGTTTATTGGTCTGGGTGCCTGACTGGCAGCATCTTGTCGTAGGTGTTTTTGTTGCCGGGATGATAGCACTTCTAGTGGGGGATCTTTTTATTAAAAAGCCCGGTAAATTAAAACATCCGCATCGTTACCGGTATTTTATATTTCAGTATGTTCCAACGTTCTTATGGGAATGTATCAAAGCGAATATAGATGTTGCGTATCGCGTAGTGCATCCCAATTTGCCGATAAATCCGGGTATAGTGAAGGTAAAAACAACATTAACGTCGGACACGGCGCTTACGTTTTTGGCCAATTCGATAACCTTGACCCCCGGGACCATGAGCGTGGATATTGATAAGGATAAAGGTGTATTATATATACACTGGATCAACGTCAAAGACAAAGATGTTAAGGGCGCGACAAAAGATATTGTAGAGAAATTCGAACATATACTTGCAAAAGTATTTGAATAAGAGGAAGAAGATGAAAATTGTTAGATGGTTAATAGGATTAATTGTTTTATCATTTATTATCGGATGGATAATCTTTAGGCCGTTTTCGTTTCTTTTTTATCCGGATCTTCCCTTTGTAGGGTTTCTTGGCAGGGCAATGTATATACTGATCCTGGCATGCGCTCTATGTCTTTACCGCGTGTTCAGGGGACCCACAGGGGCCGATCGTATCGTGGCAATAGATATCTTCGGCATTATGATAGTTGGATTTTGTTCTATTTTGACCATTTCAACCGGCAGATCATGGTATATAGACATAGGAATAGCGTGGGCCCTGCAGAGTTTTATCGGCACACTTGCGCTTTCTAAATATTTAGAAGGAAAAGGATTTGATGAGTAACATTATTGATATTGTAGGATTGGTGTTTATCGGGATAGGGCTGGCCTTTGACTTCTTCGGATGTCTGGGGCTTGTGCGCCTTCCTGACGTATACAACCGCCTGCAGGCCGCGACAAAAAGCGTTACACTGGGGACATGCAGTATTCTTTTTGGAACTTTCCTCATAGTGGGGTTTACCGCAGCGGGGTTTAAATGTCTGCTTTGTATGATGTTTCTTCTCCTGACCGCACCGGTGGCAGCTCACGCGGTGGCAAGAGGTGCCCACAGAGCAGGTGTTAAATTGTGGGATAAAAGCGTAATAGATAAATATGCTGAGGATAAAGAAGGGGAAATATAACAGTTGTTAAATAGAAACTAATTATGAGAATACCTATACCAAAAATAAGAGAACTGGTAGAAGCCATAAAGGCGGTTATAAAAGGGCCATATACGTCCAAGTTCCCGGCTGAGCCTTTTGTGGCACATCCGAATTTCCGCGGACAGCCTATATA